>JBJKQX010000434.1:0-10697 GCA_046704965.1 Binataceae bacterium (SeqCode) | reverse complement strand
GTTCAAAGCGGTTGGGAACCTGTTCCAGACAGTCTTCGACCGTGATTCGTGCCATTGTTTAAATTCTCCGGTCCGCCCCCGCCTGTGTCAACGCGGTCGAGCGCGCATCGCAGACGGAGGCGGTGGTGAAATCCGGCTCCAGCGGAAAACGGAAAAGCGAAATAGGCAGCTCAGCCGCCGTATTTGAAACCGCACTCCTGGAGCGTGAGAATCTCGCTCTCGCGCTTGAGATAAGCCTCGGTGACCTTGCCGACCACCGTGCTATGGTCGCCGAGTTCGTAGAAGCCGACGACGTCGCATTCGACCGCGGCCGGCGCATCCGAGATTATCGGCGCTCCGTTCTTGCCCGATTCGAACGCGTAGTTGCCAAACTTTCCGCCTTCCGGCTCGACGTGCTTGAAAAACGAGGTCGCTATCGACTTCTGCCCGCTCTCCAGCATCGAGAGCGTGAACTTGCCCGACTCCTTGACCATCGCGTGGGCGCCAGAGTCACTCTTGACGCCTACCACCACCAGCGGCGGATTGAACGCAGTCTGAGTGACCCAGTTCACGGTTGCGACCGTCTGCTTGCCGCCGTGGGCAGCACCCAGCACGTACAGCCCGTACGGAATCATCAAAAGCGATTTCTTCTTGGCGTTTTCATCCATGGTTCAGAGTTCTCCTGTCCTAATGAGGCCCCGGCACGTCCTCGCAGTGCGTGGCCGGCCGACCCAGGGCCGAAAATTACGCGGCGGCTCGGACCTAGATGGTCCGGCGGGCGCCGTCGGTCGATTCGATTACCCGATTGTTTAGCATCGAAGACCCACCCGTCGTAAAGGGCACGGCTCGTCCGACCCGGCACAGCTAATTTGGACCAATCGCGACTGGTTATGACTAGGCAACGTTTGGTTGGACATTATTAAGCGGAAAAGACTAAAAGGAAAAAGGGGGAGCGTCCATAAGCGCAAGAGACGCTGAGTAAAGTCCGAAATTGTTTCCTGCGAGGGAGGGTGACCAATGGCACCAAGACGAAAGACGATACTTGCGGTCGTCGTAACGACCATGGCGATGCTGTTTTTCAGCATCCAGGCTTTTGCCACGACGGCGGGGAGGTCCCAACTGACGGGACCGCCGGGCCGCGCGATTCGTCAGCCCTACGCGGGATTCCCCATCAATGTCGGACAGGTGGGCCCGATCGCTCCCAACAATCCGCGCGAGGAACCATTTGCCTGCGAAACGCAGCATACCGATCTCGGTCAGCCGGTGGTCGACAATCAGAAGGGCATCGGATATCCGGTTACCGATTCACAGGGAAATGTAATCGGCTATAGCGCAAACTGCGGCGCGCGCACGATAGTCGAATATTTCTATCTTCCCGCGGGTTCGGCCCCTGACGCGCCACTCAAGCCCTACGACCTGAACAATCCGCCCAGTCCCAGCGCGGTTGCGAAGATCAACATCGGAAAGCATCACGAAGTGCCGATGATCGTTCGCTACGAAGCCGGCACCATCAACCGCTACATCTACGCGATCGCGGTGGTCACGCCTCATCCGCCCAAAGACCTGAACGACGTCGACATGTCGGTATGGAACCATAATCTGGTGTTTCTGTTCGGCGGCGGCGTGGGTATCGGTTACGACCAGGCCGCGGGCGGCTATCCGCTGAGCTTCGTTGAGGGAGCGAACGGCAGGTTGCTTTCACCCGCCGAGGGCGACAATCAGGATCCCTACGGACGGACGCTTCTCGAACACGGCTACGCGCTCGCCGCCTCCAGCGGCAACGTGACCGCGACCGATTACAACCTGCGCCTGATGGGTCAGACGTCCGTGATGATCAAGGAACAGTTCATCGCGCGCTACGGGAAACCGCGCTTTACTTTTGCGACCGGCGGTTCGGGCGGCGCGATTCAGCAGTTTATCTACGCACAGGATTTCCCGGGCCTGCTCAGCGGCATCATCGTCACCAAGCCCTATCCCGACATGATTACCCAGGTGAATCCGGTCGGCGACTGCGAGCTTCTAGAGTTCTATTTCGACCAGGGCAATAAGGCCTACAACAGCGGTTCAGAAAACCCGTTCTGGGAAAGCTGGCCGAACCGGCAGTTGATAGAAGGGATGAACGGTATCAACGGCTTTCAGTCTGCGTACGCGCCGCCGGGAGGATCGATACCGTGGGCGACCGCCCAGATGGGCTCTGACGAATGCCTGGAGGGATGGTTCGGGCTGACGCCCTATGTGTTCAATCCGCTATGGCCCGAGATCAATCCGGACAATCTGCCCCAGGCCGAGATGGCCGGCACTCACTGGGATTTCTTCGACGACCTGAAAACGATCTTCGGCGTCAATCAGGCCAACGGCTACGCCTACCAGACCTATGACAACGTGGGCGTTCAGTACGGACTGCTCGCGCTCACGCGCGGAGAGATCACGCCTCAGGAGTTCCTCAATATCAACGCGGGTGTGGGTGGATGGAAAGAGACCTGGCAGATGGTCGCTCCCGGATTCCCGTTCGATCCGACGTCCACGGTGATCGACCCGTGGAGCTATCGCAACGCCAACGACGTTGCCAGCCCCGGCTTCACCGGTATCGCCCCCAGAACGGCAGGCAATATCGACGCTATGAAGTCGGCGTACCGCTCGGGCCTGGTATTCATGGGTGCGGTCAATATCCCGATCATCGATATCATGGACTACCTCGAGCCTGAGCTTAATATGCACAGCTCGCGCGAGTCCTTCGTGATACGGCAGCGACTGATCGACGCCCGCGGCAACGCCAACAACCAGGTAATATGGGGTATCCCCAATTACCCGGGAGTTGCCTACGCCCTCAATGATCTGGTGCTCAAGGCGCTCACTATCGAAACGAAATGGCTGGAGACCGGTCACCGTCCGGCTGACGCGATGGATGCCTGCTACACGCAGACGGGCACGCTTATCGCCCAGGGGCCGAACGTATGGAACGGCGAGATGACCGGCGCGATGGACGGCAATCCGGCCGACGATCCGAATCCCGGCGCCTGCACTCAGCAGGACCCGATTTATTCGAGTTCGCGCCTGATGGCGGGAGATCCGCTCTCGGAGATGACATTCAAGTGCGCGCTCAAGCCCGTGTCGCAGGCCCTTGCCGACGGCACTTACGGCAACGTCAGTTTCAGCTCGACGCAGATTGCCGAACTTAATGCGATTTTCCCGACCGGCGTATGTGACTACAGCAAGCCCGATCAGGGAAGACCCGATGTGTCGCTCTCCGAGCTAATCAAGGAGATTCACAATTACCCGGGTGAGTAGACTCGAGATATTCGCCCGACTGTTTGTTGGACGACATTCCTGACTGCTCGGCTTGTAACGCGCGCCCGATCCTGATTTCGGCAAGGGTCGGGCGCGCATGTTGTGGAGTGACGCAGCGGGCGATGCATATAATCCCCGACGGTTCCGGGCGATCCGGAGCCTGCCGTGTCGATGGAGGATCGTAGCCGCAATGAAAAAGCTCCTCATGACGCTGGGTGGGATATTCCTGGTAATTATCGGCCTGCTGGTCGTGGCAGTTATCAAGGGCAGGGCGCTCGACAAACAAAGCAAGGCATACGCGGACGCCGCCGTAGTGGCTATCGTTTCCAACTGGAACGATCACGCACTGCTCGACCGCGCGAGCGGAGCTTTCATGAAAACCACCAACAATGAAGAAATTGACCAGCTGTTCCACAGACTCCGCGTGCTGGGCAAGATGACCAAATACCGCGGCTCGAAGGGAAGTTCGTCAGCCTATTTCAGTTTCAACAAATGGAGATGGAAAATTACTGCGTCATATATAAGCCGCGCCGATTTCCAGTTCGGCGTCGCGGCGATAAAGATTAATCTGATCAAACGCCACGGACGATGGCGCATACTGGGATTCTTTGTCCGAGCGAAACCCAATGCGCGACGTGCCGCCTTATCCGCACCCGTATATGCATTCGCGCCCGAGCGCCCGACTCCAGCTGGGTTAGTCAGTCAAATCGGTTAAGTAATCGATTCAGTAATTAGTATGCGCCTGCTAGGTGTCGGCCGCGTTGGACAGGACTTTGGTGAAAGGTCTCAACTACTTGTCGGGAGAGACGGTGAATCCCGGCGATCGCATCACCTATCACGGCGAGGAAGGTTGCGTTGAGTTCGTAGTCACCGGACAAACCGAAGATCCGGAGTTGAAGTATTACGCCAAGGAATTTCCAGGGGGAGGCTTCATGATAGAAGCCGCTGGCTTTGGGCGCGTATTCCTGACAGCCGACGATATCGACGAGGATCTGGAGTTCGTGTCCAGAGGGGATCGATCGCAAGGCTAAATGAGACGATATGCGGATGGTATCGTTGATGGCGCCGAGTCTCAGCCCTGTCAGATGCTTGCGCGATGGCGCATGCTACTCGTCTTCGAAGAAGGTGCGTAGCGTGCGGGTGTCCATCCCGTTACCAATCGCAAGCATCAACTTGAGACGTGCCTTTGGTGCCGTTATCTCGTGCGCCGCGATCAGCCCCGCGCCGCGCAGATAATGGGCGCCGCCGTAGCCGTACGGGTCGTCCACGGCGCCCGCGCCGGTCCGCGACGCCAGCACAACCGCGATTCCGTTTTGCACTGCCTCCTTTAACGGCTTCACCCATCCGAGCGGCACCCGTCCGCTGCCGAATCCCGCCACGACCAGCCCGCGAAGGCCGGGGCGCGCGACCGAATGCGCAAGCGTGTCTGCGCTTTCGCCGCTTAATGCGTTTACGTACGCGACGTTGGTGTCCACCTTCGGCTCGACAGTTAGTCGGATGAGAGCGGGTACGGTGAAAAGCATCGGAGCGCCGTTGTAGATTCGTCCAAGCGGACCGCACGCCGGCGAGTGAAGCGCGCCCAGCACGAGGCCGTTGCCCTTGGTCACGAAACGGGCCGAATGAATCTCCTCGTTCATCACCAGCAGCGCGCCGCATCCGCGCGCCCGCGACCATCCGGCGACGCGTATCGCGTCGAGCAGATTGCGGGGACCGTCCCATGAAAGTTCCGACCCGGTACGCATCGACCCGGTAAACACGACGGGTTTTTCGCCCGCGACCGTCAGATGGCAGAAGAAGGCGCTTTCCTCGATAGTGTCGGTTCCGTGCGTAACGACCGCGCCTGCGACCTCGGAGCGTGCAAGTTCACGCGCGACGGTTGCCGACAGTTCAGCCATCCGGGCGGGCGTCATCTCACATCCCGGAATCTTGGCAAACTCGATCAGATCGACGTCGAGACCTTCACCGGCTTTGCCGAGCTGGTCGAACAGTTGCGCGCCGCCGCGCTTGGGGACGGCTCCCCCCGTGGCATCGAGGGTCGAGATGGTCCCGCCTGTGGTTATTAATGCGACTTTCTGAGCCATCGTGGCGAACTCCCTGACGGAGGCGAGATTAGTCCGGTCGCGCTTTCAACCCAAGGATTGTTGGCGTTGTTGCTGAGCTTAAAGTTGCAAAATTGTGACATTGTTGCGTTGAAGCACCACAAACCGGCAATGTTCGTTGATACTATGTTTCCTGAACGTGCGACATCAGCGCCAAGCTCAATTAGTGACGGGTGCGCAAAGCACAAAATGGCGCGTTTTAAGACAATTTGTTACGCTTCCGACCCTGCCTCTGCCGTGAAATCTTAACCCGGCCCATAGGATTCCGGCAGCATCTGACTATCGAGGAAATGGCGCACTTATTGCGTTGATGTTGGCGCATGGAGCTGTCAAGCACTCATGATCATCGAGGCATTCTTGCGCAGGTTCCCGAGAGAGGTGACTCTCGCGTGTCCAATCGTCTGCGATTTTCGATCAGACCGCGGCAGGTAATTCACGGTGTAGCCCGGATGCTTCTTCTGCTCGGTATGGCTATAGGAACATGGATCGTGATAGCTTGCTGGGCTAACTACGCGGTGAGAGCGGCAGGTTGGATGCCGGCGACTTCAGGTGTTCAGAGTACCCATGTTCTGAAGGTCGCGCCTATAGGCGCACAGCTTTCCGACGCGCATGCAGCCTCGATGGTTCCCGCTTTGAACCACGTCTCCAAATAGGCAATCGCGACAACAAGATTATCTGGCGTTTCGGTCAGATGGCCTGGGCTTTCGGTTGCGGTGCCGTTGCGCGGGGACAAAGGGGGAGAAATGAGGATGCACTTTGACGGCGACGGTCCGTCCGCGCGGTGCACCGGAGGCTGGCGGGGGTGCTGCGGCATGGGGCGTTTAGGGGCTTTCATCACTGCCGCGTTTGCGGCCTTTGTCATCTCTACGGCAATCGGGGGCGTGAGTTACGCGCAGGTAACTCCCTCGATACGCATTCCTTTCAATCATCCGACCGATCTCTCGTCACTGATTCCGAACACGGTGTCGACGAATCGGCCAATCACTCTGCATATAACCCTCAAGTTGCACAATCGCGCTGGACTCAAAAAACTCCTGCGCGAGCAGCAGGACCCATCGTCGTCGGAATATCATCATTGGCTGCAACCCGACGAGTTCATGAGCCGTTTCGGCCCTTCGCCGTCGGAGGTTGCAGCGGTCAAGAAGTGGCTTTCGAACGAGGGGTTCAAGGTCTGCGGCGGCTCGTCAACTATTCTCAGGGCACAGGGAACCGTCGGTAAGGCGGTCGGGGCTTTCGGGATAAGCTTTCTCGGATCCGCGGACGGTCGTCTGTACGCAAACCGGCAGGACCCCGCGATTCCTGCTCGCTTCGCGAATGTTATCTCTTCGATAGGCGGCCTCGACAACCTGATGGCCGCTAGTCCGGCCGCGAGTGTGTCGCCCGCGGTGCCTGCGCTTATACCGGGTGGTACGGTTTCGGCCGACCCCGTTGCGACCGGTGATCTTGGGGCGCAGCAATCCGGCTCGGAGCCCGAGGCCTCTTATGGCGGATTCAGCGCCTTCGCCCCGGCCGACTTCTACACTTTCTACGGCGAGAATTCGCTGCTGAACGGCGGGACGAGCGGAAACACTTCCGACTGCATTGCCGTTATCGAAGACTCCGACTTTGCCACTTCGGCGGTCAACCAGTTCGATAGTAGCTTTTCTCTTCCCGCCGCCAATATCACCAAAGTTTTTGCCGACGGCTCGAGCCCCGTTTACAACGGTGACGAATCGGAAGCGCTGCTCGACGTCGAATGGGCGCACGCGGTCGCACCAGACGCTCCGATTCGTGCGTATATCGGCCTTCCGGTGGTGTATGTAAACGGCGTGCAGCAGAGCGGGCTGATCGACGCGGCGAATGACGCGGTTCAGCAGAACGTGTGCGGCTCGATCGATATCAGTTTCGGCTTCTGCGGCGGGTCGTCAAGTTTCTATACCCAGACAGTTAATCAGATTGCTCAGCAGGCCGCTGCCCAGGGCCAATCGGTGTTTATCTCAAGCGGCGACTGGGGCGCAGCCGGTCTGGTATTCAATTCAAAGAAGGGTACATGCGTGGTCGGCTCCGATCGCCACGTCAATGAGATGGCCGCGGATCCCTACGTCACCGCGATTGGTGGTAGCCAGTTTACGCCCGTGTATGACAGCGCGGGCAACGACGTTGGCAACGTCCCCGAGGACGTGTGGAACGAAACCGCGACTGTGAACGGGAAGAAAGTCCACGTCGGCGCTTCCGGGGGTGGAGTCAGTCGTTTTTTCAACCGTCCTTCCTACCAGGCGGGAGAGGGCGTTCCTGACAGCCTGAAGCGTAACGTGCCCGATATTTCGATAGGTGCGGGAGTTCTCAAACCCGGCTTCCTTCTGTTCTACGATCCATACAATGACGGAGTGCCTTCTCTGGGGCAGGCGGGTGGCACCAGTATCGGCGCTGCGATGTGGGCTGGAATCGCCAACCTTCTAGGGCAGGTCGAGGTGCAGAATGGGCAGAGCGCCCGTATCGGCAACATCAACCCGAGGCTTTACCTGATGGGCCAGCAGATGAATGAGTCCGCGACCGGAATCCGCGACGTCACGAGCGGCAACAACAGCTTCCATTCAGTGACGGGATTTCCCGCCGGACTCGGATATGATCGGTCCACCGGATGGGGCACCGTTGACCTCGGCCAGTTCGTCCCGGCCTTTGTCACCGGAAACTTCGTGACGGTTGCCGGAGCCCTTGGGTCTGCCCCGCATCCGCGCCACTTTCCACGTCAACTATTCAGCTCGGTCGGAACGACCAGTCCGGTGCGCAAGGTTTGGATAAAAAATCAAAACCGGACGAACCTGCCGGCTGCAATCGATTCGGTTACAGCCAGCGGTGACTTCAACATCGTGAGCGACGGATGCATGCCGACGCTGGCGGCTCATTCGCGATGTGAAATCGATCTCACCTTCCAGCCCTCGGCGGTCGGACTGCGGACGGGTACGCTTACCGTGAGCGGACATTTCCAAAACAGTCCGCTGCAGGTCCCGCTTCTTGGACAGGCTGTCCCGCCGCATCTCAGGTACGGGCCCCATCGGCTGCTCTTCGGCAAGGTTCCGGTCGGTACTCCGAGCGTGACCAAGACGGTCACTCTGACCAACCGGACCGACGTACCAATCGACGTCAGCTCGATAGTCAGTTCTTCGGCTGACTTCGCCGAAACCAATGATTGCATCGGCGCGATCGCGCCGCAGGGTGGTCAGTGCACCATCTCGGTTACGTTTACGCCGTCGATACTGGGTCGCGACCCGGCAACGCTCTCGATTACGGACGACGCATGGGGTGGGACTCAAATCGTGCATCTGGGAGGTCGCGGAGAGTAAAGGCGCCCGCGCAGCGTAGCCAAAGACGAAAAACGAAAGACGAAAAAAAGACACCCGGTCTCATGTACGAGGCCGGGTGTCTTTGCGTTCAGACCTGATGGACCGGTTATTTGGCCGGGTCCGGAGTCATGCGCAGGTAGGGGCGAATTTCCTTGTATCCCTTCGGGAACTTCTGCTTGAGTTCGTTGGGATCGGTCACCGAAGGCGCGATTATCACGTCGTCGCCCTTTTTCCACTCCACCGGAGTGGCAACCGTGTATTTATCGGTCAGCTGCAGGGATTCGATAGCGCGCAGGATTTCCTGAAAGTTGCGTCCGGTGCTGGCCGGATAGGTGATGATCAGGCGAATCTTCTTGTTCGGATCGATCACGAAGACCGAACGAACCGTGAGCGTGTCGTTCCACTCCGGATGGATCATGTCATAGAGATTCGAGACTTTCTTGTCCGCATCGCCCAGGATCGGGAAATTCATCGTGCAACCCTGAGTCTGCTCGATATCGCCTATCCACTTCTTGTGCGAGGCGACGTCGTCGACACTCACCCCGAGCGCCTTGACGTTGCGCTTGTCGAATTCACCCTTGAGCTTGGCGGTCATGCCCAGCTCGGTGGTGCATACGGGGGTGAAATCCTTCGGATGAGAAAACAGAATGCACCAATGGTTACCAATCCATTCGTGAAAGTGGATCGTGCCTTCGGTCGACTCCTGGGTAAAGTCAGGAGCGATACTGCCGATATGCAGCGCCATGATTCCTTGCCTCCGAATTTGTCGAACGCCTCGCTTGAGTCTCGTCGCCGACGGGCTGCTTCGCCCCTCATCGGCACCGGGAGCGAGGCGGCGTCTGAGTGAATGCTTGAAAGACCTGTTTCTGCTCTAAAAAAGATAAAGAAGAGTCTATAAGTCATCTACTCTTCTCTATCAATCTATTCTCGCGCCCCGTCCTAATTCAAGAGAAATGACGATAAGGCGACCGTCTTGATTCGACTTGAACCTTACGACTTCTTGAGTTTGCCGAAGTCTGGCTTGCGCTTCTCCATGAACGCGGTCACGTACTCCTTGTGCTCGGCGCTCACGTAGCATTTTTCCAGCGAGAAGGTTTCAAACTGGATAGCCGTTTCCAGCGTCCCGTCCAGTCCTTGGTAGAGCGCCCGCCGCGTTAACGCAAGCGAGGTCGGCGAACATTGCAGCATGTCACCGGCAAGCTCGCGCGCGGATGCGAGCACCTGGCCCGCAGGCGCCACTTGACTGATCAGCCCCATCGCGAGGCAATCCTGCGCCTTGTACTGACGTCCCGTGAGGGTCATCTCCGCGGTGCGTGAAAGGCCGATCAGCCGCGGCATCAGGTAGGTGGACCCAAGCTCGGCCATCAGGCCCACGCGACCGAATATCACCCCGAGTTTTGCGTTCTCCGAGGCGATCCGAACGTCGCACAGCAGCGTCATCGTCAGGCCGACGCCCAGCGCGTAACCGTTGATAGCCGCGATGGTCGGTTTCGACAGGTTACGCATCAGGAACGGCAGCGGGATGCCGCCGCGCCGGTCGAATTCAGCCTCGCCCTCGGACTCGCGTGACTTGATATCCTGTGCGAATCCTCCAATATCCGCGCCCGCGCAAAAGGCACGGTCGCCCGCGCCGGTCATGATTATCACGCGCACGTTCGGATCGGCGTCCGCCCGCAGCATCGTCTCGGCGATCTCCCGGCCCATGGTCGCCGTGTAAGCGTTCATCTTGGAAGGGCGGTTGAGCGTGACGGTCGCGATTTCGTCCGCAACCTCATAAAGCACCGTTTCGTAAGCCATCCCCGAATACCCCATGTCCGCAAGTCAGATGCGGGCCATTGAAAGAAGGAATAGTTAAAAAATGAGAGGGTCAACGGGGGCACCGCCGTGGCGCTCCCGCTTCGAGTTAAAATCCACGCCTCCGCTAGGCGCGTTTCTTTTTCTGCTGGCGCGCCTCGCGCGCTTTGGCCTTGATTCGTTTGTCGCGCCGTTTGCGTTTGCGCCTGAGTTC
>JBJKQX010000433.1:0-8142 GCA_046704965.1 Binataceae bacterium (SeqCode) | reverse complement strand
CTTAATCATACTTCTTTCCGGATCTTCAGATGCGCGCTGCCGACGCGGAGCGCGCGCCGAATCGCCATTCTATCCCGACGTCAGTCGCGAGAAAAAGAACCGCCCTTGTCCGTCACAGGATCAAGCGGCGGTTCGTGAACGATTCGCCGGTCGCGAACAGAGCGTCAGTCTATTTTCAACTTGCGCCGCAAGCGGTCCATCACGGCTTCGGGCACCAGTTCCGGGATTCGCTGTCCGTAGCTTGCGACTTCCTTGATGAGGCGCGAGGCGGTGAAGAACAGCTTCGGATTGGCCGAAAGGAATATCGTCTCGACGCCCGGCTTCATCTGCTTGTTCATGTTCGCCATCTGAAGCTCGTAGTCAAAGTCGGTGACCGCGCGCAGGCTGCGGATAATCACGTGAGCGCCTATCCGCTCGCAGTAGTCCACCGTCAGCCCGCTGAACTTGTCCACCCGCGCGCGCGGCTCGAGGTCGCGCACCACTTCGTGGATCATTTCGACCCGCTCGTCGGCCGTAAACAGCGCCGAGTCCTTGTGGGGATTGTAGGTGACGGCAACGATGACCTCGTCGAACAGCGGGATGCTGCGGCGAATAACGTCTATGTGGCCGTTGTGGATCGGGTCAAAACTGCCGGGATAGACCGCGATTGTTCTCACGTGTTCTTTTTGCCTGCCAACCATGTCACCAAGCCTGTTCAGTTGTCCTCGACGCCGTTTTCGGGTCGCCGGTAGAAGGCGATCCTGTGATCACCGATGACCGCCACTTTGTACTGCGGGAGCTCGCCGGGCCCTTCGGGTGCGGCCGGTGCGCGCCGCGACTGGCGCACCACCACCCATCCGTCGGGTTCGACCAGCTCGCCCGCGGCGAGATTGTTCAACACCTCCGCACTTTCGTCCTTGCGATAGGGCGCGTCCACGAAAACCAGTCCGAACCGCTCCCCCGAGGCGGCAAGTCCGGCAATTGAGCGGACCACGTCGCCGGTCACGATTCGCGCCTTCGCCCGGAAGCCGAGCGTCGCGAGATTATCGCGAATCACGGCCGTCGCCGCGCGCGAGGAATCGACGAAGGTCACGTGCTCGGCTCCGCGCGAAAGTGCTTCGATACCCAGCGAGCCGCTGCCTGCGAACAAGTCGAGCACGCGCACGGTGCTGAAATCTATCCGCGATTCGAGACGCGAGAAGACCGATTCTCGCACTCTCGCAGACGCGGGGCGGGTCGTAAGACCTCGCGGAGCCTTGAGCTTTCTTCCGTGCGCACGTCCTGCGATAACTCGCACTTGATGTCTTTCGCTCCGAATGGGCCGTCAGTACGGCGGTTGGCCGATAGATAACGAGTTCGGTCGGGAGCCGCAAGTAAACAGGCCCGACCGCTTGCGATCGCCGTTCGTTTGAGGAATGGTAGTTAGCTGTTTATTAGATTTTCGAACACGGAAAAGTCGCATTATAAAGGTGCAATTATAGTGCCGCCATGCCCGATGGCCCTCAGCTCAAGTTTTCTGAGGCGGCGCTTGCGGAATATCGCGAGCTTCTGACTCATTATCCGACTCGCCGTGCAGCGCTCCTGCCTACGCTGTGGATCGCGCAGCGCGAGTTCGGATGGCTCAGCTCCGAAGCCCAAGAGTACGTCGCCCAACTCATGGAACTGCCGGTCGCGCACGTAAGCGCGGTCGTGTCGTTCTACACGATGTTCTACCGCCAACCGGTGGGCAAGTGGCATCTCGAAGTATGTGCCAATCTTTCCTGCCGCCTGCGCGGCGCCGATCGCATCCTTGCTGCGATCAAAAAGCGGCTCGGTATTGAGATCGGCGAGACCACGCCCGATGGCAAGTTCACCCTGAGCGCCGCTGAATGTCTCGCCTCGTGCGGAACCGCGCCCATGCTGCAACTCAACCATGAGCGCTATTACGAAAACCTGACCGAGGAATCGGTAATCAAGCTGATCGACGAGTTGGCCGCCCGTGATAATTGATCTTGTAATCGGCGCGATCAAAGCGATCATAATCGTACTGCTCGCGCTTAATCTTGCCGCAGTGCTGCTCTGGTTTGAACGCAAGGGCAGCGCCCTGATTCAGGACCGCCTTGGTGCGAACCGTGCCGCTATCACCGGGATGGGCAAGAAGCTAGGCCTTCCCAACCTCGGCCTCGTCAACACGCTGGTCGCGGATCCGGTCAAGCTTTTCACCAAGGAAGATTTCGTTCCCGAGGGCGCCGATCCACTGCTCCATTCATTGGCTCCGTTCCTCGCCCTGTTTCCGGTGCTGATAACCTTCGCGGTCGTACCTTTCGGCAACCAGATTACAATCGCCGGCCATACGATCGTTCTGCAGGCGGCCAGTCTCGACGTCGCCGCGCTTTACGTTCTCGCCACCATCGGTATCGGTGTTTACGGCGTGGCGCTCGGCGGATGGGCGTCAAACAACCGATGGGCGCTGCTCGGAAGCGTTCGCGCTACGGCCCAGATGATCTCGTACGAGATCGCGATGGGACTTGCGATCATCGCCATCGTAATGACCTACGGCACGCTCGACCTGCAGGTCATCTGCCATGCCCAGGGCGGCGTGTGGTTCGGATGGCTCCCGCGCTGGGGCATTTTCCTGCAGCCTGTAGCCTTCGTGCTCCTGCTCACCGCCGGGATGGCGGAATCCAAACGTATTCCGTTCGATCTGCCGGAAGGCGAATCGGAGCTGGTCGCGGGCTACTTCACGGAGTATTCGGGCGGCAAGCAGGCCTGTTTCATGCTGACGGACTTTGCCGAAATCGTGCTGGTTTCGGTTCTTCTGACGCTTTTCTTTTTCGGCGGATGGCAAATTCCGTGGTTGTACAGTAACGGCTTCCACTTTCCGGGCGGGGCCACGCTCCTGCTGCCGCAACTGTTGGTCGGCATCCTCGGAATCATCGCTTTCTGGATCAAGGTCGTCATCTTCTGCTGGATTCAGATCCTGATTCGCTGGACTCTGCCACGTTTCCGTTATGACCAGTTGATGCGGCTCGGATGGAAGGGCCTGGTTCCGATCGGTCTGATCAATATCGTGGCGACGGCCATTGTAATCGTGCTCGCGGGAGGGCACTGATGCCGTTCTGGCTGTTCATCTTCTTTGGTGCGCTGGCGATTGTCTCGTCGCTCGGAGTCATTGTGCAGCGAAACCCGATCCATTCGCTGCTGGCTCTCGTGCTCACCCTGCTGGTGATCGCGATCCTGTTCATCGGGCTCGACGCGGTAACGGTGGGACTTCTTCAGGCGATAGTCTACGTGGGCGCGATCCTGATCCTGTTCCTGTTCGTTATCTGGCTGCTGAATCTGCAGGTTGAGGTGCGCCCCACGGCCCATCTCGGTCTCAAATTCGTCAGCGCGATCGCGGCGGCTGCCCTGATTGCGGAACTGTTCATCTTCTTCGCGCACGCCCATCCGAGTTTGGCCGCCAAGCCGGTCCCCCCGGGTTACGGGTCGATCCAGCAACTGGCCGCCGTGCTTTTCAAGAACTACCTGATCGCATTCGAAGTCACTTCGATTCTGCTGCTGGTCGCGGTTGTAGGCGCCGTCGCGGTGGCGCGCCGTCCCGAGGAGGCGTCCTCGCGCACCCGCACGGAGAACACTGGAGCCGCATCATGACTGTGGTGCCGTATAGCTACGTGCTGGCCTTGAGCGCCGCGATTTTCGTGATCGGAGTCGCGGGCGTTCTTCTGCGCCGCAACGTGCTCGTGATGTTTATGTCGATCGAATTGATGCTCAACGCGGTGAACCTTGCCTTTATCGGACTCGGGCAGCGGATCGGTTCGATGGATGGGCAGGTAATCGTGTTCTTTGTGATGACCGTCGCCGCGGCCGAAGCGGCGGTCGGCCTTGGGATCATCATTGCCATGTTCCGCAACCGCGAGACGGTCAACGCGGACGAACTGAACCTGCTCAGGTGGTGACCCCGATGACGGTTTCGTTTCCAGCCCTGGGCCTCATACTGTTGTTTCCGCTGCTCGGCTTCCTGTTCAATGTCTTTTTTGGTGCGCGTATCGGACGGAGCGCCGTCAATGTCGCCGGACCGCTCGCGATCTTCTCAGCGTTCGCCATCGCGACATGGGCGTTCGTCACGATATTCACGCTGCCGGCTGGCGCAGTACTCCATACGACGCTTTGGCCGTGGATCGAAGCGGGCCCCTTTCATGTGAACATCGCGCTCCGTGTCGACGCACTCTCGGGCGTGATGATCATGATTGTCACGGGGGTCGGGTCGCTCATCCATCTTTATTCCGTCGGCTACATGGAGCACGACGAGGACTACGCCCGCTACTTCGCCTACATGAACCTGTTCGTCTTCTCGATGCTCATCCTGGTGCTGGCTAGCAACCTGCTCCTGATGTTCGTCGGATGGGAAGGCGTGGGTCTTTGCTCGTACCTGTTGATCGGGTTCTGGTATCAGAATCCTGAATACGCCTACAACGGACGCAAGGCGTTTGTCGTCAACCGCGTGGGTGACGCGGGCTTTATACTGGGCATCTTCACGCTGGTGGCGGCCTTTGGCATGCACGGTGTGTGGACGCTCAACTTCACGGCGCTGAAGGGGCACATCCACGACATTTCGCCTGCCGTCGCAACCGTCGCCTGTATCCTGCTGTTCGTCGGCGCCACAGGAAAGTCGGCGCAGCTCCCGCTTTACGTATGGCTGCCCGATGCGATGGTCGGTCCCACGCCGGTCAGCTCTCTGATTCACGCCGCGACCATGGTCACCGCAGGCGTCTACATGATCTGCCGGCTGAATTTCCTGTTCGTCATGTCGCCGCTCGCGATGGAACTGGTCGCCACGGTCGGCGCGATCACCGCATTTTACGCGGCGACCATGGCGCTGGTGCAGCCGGACATCAAGCGGGTGCTTGCATACTCGACCATAAGCCAGCTTGGATACATGTTCCTTGGTGTCGGAGTGGGCGCGTTTGGCGCGGGCGTGTTCCACCTGATGACCCACGCTTTCTTCAAGGGTCTGCTGTTCCTGTGTGCCGGTTCAGTGATGCATTCGCTTGGCGGCGAGCAGGACATGCGCAAGATGGGCGGGCTTTGGAAGAAACTGCCGATTACGTGGATCACGATGCTCTCGGCGTCAATCGCGCTGGCTGCCCTGCCACCGTTTTCCGGGTTTTTCTCCAAGGACCTGATTCTCGAGGACGCCTACGCCAACCATCACTTCATCCTTTGGCTTCTCGGCGTTGGCGCCGCCGCTCTGACCAGCTTTTACATTTTCCGCCTCATGTTCATGACGTTCCACGGCGAGTCGCGTGTCGAGCCCGACAAGGTGGATCATATCCATGAGTCGCCGGCCGTGATGGCCATCCCGCTTTTGATTCTGGGCGTGTTGTCTTTCGCGGGCGGATTCGTGGGGCTGCCGAAGGGGATGCTTTGGGGCGAGGCGTTTTCGCGCTTCCTGGCGCCCGTGGTCGGGACTTTCCATCCCGCCTTCGAGCCCAGCGCCGCGATGCTCTCGGTGGTATCGGTCGGACTCGCGCTTGGGGGTCTCGTACTCGCCTATCTGTTCTACATCGTGCAACCGGGCTTGCCGGCTCTGCTTGCGTACAAGGCGAAGTCGGCCTACACGCTGCTGTTCAACAAGTACTATATCGACGAACTCTACAATCTGATTGTCACACGACCGCTCTTCTGGATCGCGACTTTCGCCTTGAACCGCGTGGTTGACCAGTTCGTGATCGAGGGGCTGGTCAACGGCACCGGAATCACGGTGGAAGCGAGCGGCGAAGTGACACGGCGCTCCGCAACCGGCAACGTCCAGCAGTATGCATTCGTGTATGTTCTGGGCGTCGTCGGGATCGTCGCCTACTACCTGTACCTGGTGATGCATTGATGGCGAGCGGACTTTTAACAGCACTGACCTTCATTCCGCTGCTCGGAGCATTCTTCGTTCTGCTGCAGAAGGAAGAGCGCTCGATTTGGAACTCCTCCTTCATCTTTTCGCTCCTCCCGCTCGGCATCAGCTTCTATCTGTTTGCCGCGTTCGACCCCTCGCGCAGCGGCTATCAGTTCGTCGAGAATTATCGATGGATTCCCGAGTTCGGCATCCGCTATCACCTCGGGCTTGACGGGCTGAGCCTGGTGCTCGTGGTTCTGACCACGATCCTGATCTCGCTTTCGCTTCTGTACTCGGCCGGCGGTGACATCGAGAAGCGTCCGCGCGAGTTCTGCTTCTTCATGCTCGTGCTCGAGACCGGCCTCTTGGGCACGTTCCTGTCGGTCGATCTGTTCCTGTTCTACGTCTTCTGGGAGCTGATGCTCATCCCGATGTACTTCCTCATCGGGATTTGGGGCCACGGCCGCAAGGTTTACGCGGCGATCAAGTTCGTGCTGTACACGATGCTCGGGTCGCTGCTGATGCTGGTCGCGATTCTGTACCTGGTGCTGCAGTACAAGGCGCACTTCGGGCACATGACCTTCGAGCTGCCGCTGCTGTACAACGTGCCGCTCACGCACACGCAGGCGGAGTGGCTGTTCGCGGCGTTCGCGCTCGGCTTCGCGATCAAGGTCCCGATGTGGCCGGTGCATACCTGGCTGCCCGACGCTCATACCGAAGCACCCACGGCGGGTTCGGTTATTCTGGCGGGCGTCATGCTGAAGATGGGGACCTACGGGTTCCTGCGCTTCGCGATTCCGCTCTTTCCCACGATCGCGATCGAAGCGGCTCCGCTTTTCCTGGCGCTCGCCGTTATCGGAATAATCTACGGCGCGCTGGTCGCGATGGTGCAGCGCGACCTGAAACGTCTGGTTGCGTACTCTTCGGTAAGCCATCTCGGCTTTGTGATGCTGGGCATATTCGCGTTCAACGTCGAGGGAATCGACGGCGCGATCTACCAGATGCTCAATCACGGTGTTACCACCGGCGCACTGTTCCTGTTGGTCGGGATTCTTTACGTAAGACGCCACACCCGGGAGATTTCGGAATTCGGCGGGCTATGGCGCACAGTCCCGATGTACGCCGCGGTGTTCATGATCACGATGCTTGCCTCGATCGGGCTGCCCGGGCTCAACGGCTTCGTGGGCGAGTTCATGATTCTGCTCGGGGCGTTCCTCCATTCGTGGCTCGCGGCGGCGTTCGCGGTAAGCGGGATCGTGCTGGGCGCGCTTTATATGCTGTGGGCTTATGAGCGTGTGATGTGGGGTCCGGTGAAGAAGGCCGTCAACGAGACGATTGCCGACCTGACCGGTCGCGAAATAGCGGTGATGGTGCCGCTGATCGCGCTAATGCTCTTCATGGGGCTTTATCCGAGACCTTTGATTGTGCGGATGGAGCCCTCGGTAAAACAGATTATGTCGCGGGTTCAGAGCGCCGAGACGCGGCTCGCTGCGGCTCACCACAAGGATAGGCTGGCCGAAGTGGAGCCGTACCTGCGGACAATTTGGCCGGCGGTGACGTCCGACAAATGACCGAATTCAGCCTCAGCAGCGTCAATTTCGCGTGGCTCCCGATTCTGCCGTTCATCACGGTGGCGGTCGCCGCGATGGTCGTGCTCCTGATCGGGGTCCATATCGAAGACGAGGACAGCGAAAGCCTCGGATGGTTGTCGATTGCGTCGCTGGCGCTGGCTTTCGGCTTCTCGCTGACGATGATCGGGCGCAGTGGCAGCGCGTTCTCGGGCGCGATCGTTATCGACGGGTTTTCGGTCTTCTTCGAGGCCGCAATTCTACTCGCTGCCGCATTCACCATCCTGATGTCGCTCGATTACGCGGGCGAGATGCGGCTGCCGGCGGCGGAGTATTATTCGCTCCTGCTGTTCGCGGCACTCGGGATGATGCTGATGGCCGTGGGTGGCGACCTGATCGTCATCTTCATCGGCCTTGAGACCATGTCGATCGCTATCTACGTCCTGGCTGGTCTCCGGCGAAACGATCCGCGCTCCAACGAAGCCGCGCTCAAGTATTTTCTGCTGGGCGCTTTCTCGACTGGCTTCCTGCTCTACGGTATCGCCCTGGTTTATGGCACTACCGGCAGCATCAATCTGAACGCCGTCAGTGCCGCACTGGCAGGTCCCACGGCGCATGACCCGCTGATGCTGCTCGGCGTGGGCATGTTGCTTATCGGGTTCGGGTTCAAGGTCGCCGCGGTGCCGTTCCATATGTGGACGCCCGACGTGTACGAGGGCGCCCCCACTC
>JBJKQX010000432.1:0-3976 GCA_046704965.1 Binataceae bacterium (SeqCode) | reverse complement strand
CTGCCCGCCTCATCCTTGGGAAGGTCTACATCTTCCTCGGTCTCGTCCGTGAGGTCGTCCAAGGCACCGTAGCGGCCGCGCTTCGAGGTCTTGGTCTTGCGGGTCTTTGCCATCTTGCAAAGCCTCCGTCAGCGGATTCGCCCCATATAACCACAGGCCTTCTCGCATACCAGAAAGAAGCCCTTGCGGCCAAAGCCCGCTAAGAGTGACACTTTACTCTCAGCACCGCACTGCGGGCAGAGGTGCTTGTGCTGAACCTGGCCAGCATTTTTTGCGGCGGTCTTCGCCTTCCTTTCAGCCATTTTCTATCGACGTCCCGGGAGTGGATTTTCAAGTCGGATGAGCGCGCGTCCGTGCCATGAGTACGGAAGGTGCCTGACCCTGTAACACTTCAAAACGGGTGCTCCGACAATGCAAGACAACCCGACCATGATTTTGTCGTTCGTCGTCGGGTAACTGGCTAAAACTAATGGCCGCGATATGGGTCAGTCAATAGCCCCGTAAGGTGTTGCACCTGCCCCGCCGCTCGCTTATGCGTTAAGCCCACCTTGGATTCGAAATTCAAAGCCAAAGATCCCGTGCTCTTCGTCGATCGAAAGGGCAGATGTTACCTGAAACTGCTGCGTCCCGGCCTTAAGCTGGAAATCCGTGGCGAAATCGCGGCTGACGAGCTTATCGGACGCGAGGAAGGCTCGCGCGTCAAATTCTCGACCGGCGAAACTTTCCTTGCCCTGCGTCCTACCTACGCCGACCTCATCCCTTCTCTGCCGCGCGCCGCACAGGTGATTTACCCGAAGGATACCGGACCGCTGCTGGTATGGGGGGACGTTTTTCCGGGCGCGACGGTTATAGAAGGTGGAACCGGCGCCGGCGCCCTTACGATAGCCCTGCTTCGAGCGGTTGGTCCTGCCGGGCGCGTCATTTCCTACGAGATTCGTGAAGATTTCGCCAATGCGGCAACCAAAAATGTCGCGACTTTCTTCGGCGAGGCTCCCAACTGGACGCTTAGGCTGAAGGACCTTTATGAGGGCTTCGAGGAAACCGGCGTCGATCGCCTGTTCCTCGACCTGCCTGAACCGGGACGCGCGGTCGAGGTCGCCGCGCGGGCGCTCAGACCGGGAGGCGTCCTGGTATGCTACGTTCCGACCGCGCTGCAATTGAAGGACACCTGCGACGCGCTTGAGCGTTCACCCCATTTTGCCCAGACGGAGGCGTTCGAAACGATGATGCGCCACTGGCACGTAAAGGGCATGAGCGTTCGCCCGGTCCATCGGATGGTGGCACATTCGGCCTTCATAATCGTTTCGCGAAGATTGTCCGATGCGGCTGCCGCGACGCCCACAGAACCCGAACCTGGCGGGCATGACGACGCGGAGGACACAGGGGAGCCGGAAGACGAACGGGATTAGACAACGAGGACTAGATGCGATGGCGGAACTTTGCGCTGCGTGAAAGCGTTTTAGGATGCGAGGGGGAAGATCGGAGAATGATCCGCGAGCCATGAGCGTCCGCACGATTTATCCGACTCTGTTGTCGCGGCTTGCGGTCGGGGAGAGACAATGACTCGAAGAAAATTCGTTCGTCTTGCCGGTTCGACGCTGATTGCCGCCAGTTTTCCATTTGCAGGAGCCGCGGCAGCCGATAGGACCGATAGGACCGATCGCCCCGCCATCGATTACGGCGGCATCACGCCCAACTCGAAATTCTACATAACGTCATATCGGGACACGCCCAAGGTTGACGTTCACTCCTGGCGGTTTCGTATCAAGGGGCTGGTGGCCAATCCGATAGATCTTTCCTACGAAGCCGTTCGCTCAATAAAGCCGGTCAAGGAACTTCTGACGCTGGAATGTATCGGGAATCCGCCCGGAGGCGATTCGATCGGCAATGCCGAGTGGGTCGGCCCTGCACTGCGCCCGCTGCTCGAACGCGCCAAAGTCGATCGGCGCGCGGTGTACGTTGCAATGCGCGGGGCGGACGGGTACGCGACCGGTGTTCCGGTTGACGAGATCATGCGCAAGGAGAATTTCCTGCCCTATCTGATGAACGGTGTGGCGCTCCCCGCGGATCATGGCTATCCCCTGCGCGTCTTCATCCCGGGCAAGTACGGCATGAAGCAGCCCAAATGGCTGACCGAACTCGAATTCGTCGATCACGAATTCCTCGGCTACTGGGAAAAGCGCGGATGGAGCAACAGCGCGTGGCGAAAGCCCAACTCAGGCTTCTTCAATCCCAAGCCGCCGAGCAGCGGGTTCTTCTCGTTCATCGCGCCCGACGTCAAGGTCAAGGCGCCGCTGGATATCGTGGGATGGTCGCTTGCGGGACCGTCGGGAATAAAGATGGTCGAAATCTCAACCGACGACGGCAAGACGTGGAATCGCGCCGAACTGATTGAAAATCGCTCGCCCTACATCTGGACGGTCTGGAGATATCGTTTCGCGCCGCGCAAGACCGGCGATTACCAAATCAGGGTCCGCGCGACCGACGGCAACGGCACGGCGCAGCCCACGTCGGACCGAAGCCTGCGAGCCGGAGCCAGCGCGCAGGCGCGCCTTGAGCTGACCGTCACTTCCACCTGATCACTTCATCCTGCGCCGCACCCACGCAAAAACGGCGACGTTCGTGTATATCCGTTGACGCGAACGCCGCCGAATTGATCTGACCCGCTTGCAGCTTTCAGGGAAGCAGCGTCGCGGTCTGACCAGCACGCGGGGTGTTCATCGAACCGGTCGGCTTAAAGGTGCCGCGCCGGTTCGCCACTTCAGCCGAGCTTTGCGGCGTACCGATGCCATTGGTGCCGCCTGCGATCAGGACCGAACTATGGGCGATCGGAGTGGCGGTCGCGTCGATACGCACCGCCTGCATTGTTCCGCCCTGCGTGAACACGCCCTGCCGGACGTCGTATATGTCGCTGCTAGCGGAGTTCATGCTTCCGCCGGCAAGAAGCACGTTACCGTTGGAGAGCACGGTCGCGGTCAGATGGCTTCGCGTCACGCTGAGACTGCTTTGAACCGCGCCAAAGGAGTTGGCCGTCGGATCGTAAATCTCCGCCGTATTGCCGGACGGAATTCCAACGCCGCCCGCGAGCAGTAGCGTACCGTCGCCCAAAAGCGTTGCCGTACCGAACTCGCGCGGAGCCATCATCTGTGAAGGCACCGGCGTGAAAGAATCAGTGCTCGGATCAAACAGATCGGCGGTTGCCGTCATCCCGCCCGAATTATTGCTCGCGCCGCCCGCCACAAGGACAAGGCCGTTTGAAAGCAGCGTCGCGGTCTGCCCGTAACGAGGCGAACTCATGCAATCATTCGATTGGCCGTTGTTACAGGTCACCAGCGTGAAGGCTTCGGTATTTGGATTATAAACCTCGGCCGTGTCGAGCACGATCGGATTACCGCTTGAGTCGACCGACTGCCCGCCGGCTATCAACACATCTCCATCGGGCAAAAGGGTCGCCGTCTGATAGGCGCGCGCCTGGTTCATCCCGATTGGCAGCGCAGTAAACGTATCGGTCGTCGGGTCGTACAGCTCAGCCGAAGCAAGCGGGATATTGAGCGCGTCGTCCCCGCCCGTAATCAACACCTTCCCGTTATTGAGCAGCGTCGCCGTCTGATACTTGCGCGCGACCGTCATACTGCTGGTACTCGGCGTGAACTTTCCGGTTGTGGAGTCATAGATTTCCGCAGTCGCGGTCGGCGTACCGCCAATCGTGGTTTCACCGCCCGCGATAAGAACGCGGCTCTCGGGTCTTCCCGCCCAGGCTTGTCCCGCAACCAGGATCACCGACACTGCGATAGCGGCGGCCATCCTGACTGCGGTTCTCATTCGTACAGGATAATCGTTCGGCATGATTTCCCCCTGTCCTGCAAACACCAAGTAGATTTATCTCTACAAAGAGTTTAGACAAGACGAACAATTTGACGCAATGTTTAATTACATTTTGTTTTGGTGAGTCTTGCCGAACTGAGCAGAATCCTAT
>JBJKQX010000431.1:0-5747 GCA_046704965.1 Binataceae bacterium (SeqCode) | reverse complement strand
TCGTCCTCGCCGAACTCAAGCTTGGCAAGACGCGCAACGTGGCGCACCTGCTCGAGACTTATCTTCTTCTCGCTCATGGTTGCCGAATCGTAACATTATATGATTGCCAAGTCAGTCTGGCCGCGCGCCCTCGCGCTTGCCAGCACAAGCCCTGACATCTAGGTTGATTCAGACTGAGGGCGCGTGCGCAGTGACGTGACAGAGGATTCCGGCCGAAGCCGGGACCCGAATCGAAGCGTGACCCGGGGCCGGAATCGCGGATGGCTCGCGGCGATCGTCGCGATGATGCCGCGATTCGCGGGCGCGCGAAGGGGCGTTGACGGACGCTCGGTCTTCGGGCGACGAAGCGAGCGTATGGCGGCACGTCATCTGAGGTTGCACGGCTACAGGATTATCGCCCGCAACTTTCGCGCCGCCGGCGCCGAGATTGACGTGATTGCGATGGACGGCGACACGCTGGTCTTTGTTGAAGTAAAGGCGCGCCGAGGTACCTCCTCCGGCACGCCCGAAGCCGCAGTGGACGACCGAAAGCAAATGAGAATCCGTCGTGCCGCGGAGGTGTTCACCTCGCAGAAGGCGGCCGGTGTTGCGATACGATTTGACGTCGTCGCGATATCCGGTGACGGCAGGAAGCGCAAATTAGAGATTCTGAGGAACGCGTTCTAGATGCTCGACATCAAGCTGATTCGTGAACAGCCCGACCTTGTTAAGACCAAAATCGCCCAGACCGGCGCCGATCCGGGCGAGATCGACCGTGTGCTCGAGGTCGACGCCCGGCGTCGAAGTCTCCAGTTCCAGGTCGACGAAATGCGGGCCCGGCGCACGCGCGAGTCAAAGGAATTGGGCAAGGCAAGCCCGGAGGAGCGCGAGCGCAAACGGGCCGAGATGCGGGAGTTGGGCGAGCAGATCTCGGCGGGTGAGCGCGATCTGGCCGCGCTGGAAAAAGAGAGCACCGAGTTGCTGCTGATGCTGCCGAACCTGCCCCGTGACTGGGTCCCGGTCGGCAAGGACGAGAGTGAGAACAAAATTTTCCCTCCCGAGGGCGAGCAGCGCAAATTCAGTTTCAAGCCGGTTCCTCATTGGGAGATTGGCGAGCGGCTTGGAATTATTGATTTCGAACGCGGCGTGAAGCTCTCGGGGACGCGCTTCCATTTTTTGGTCGGGATGGGTGCGCGGCTGGAGCGGGCGCTTATAGCCTGGATGCTCGACGTCAAGACGGGGGAGCAGGGTTACCTCGAACTCGCGCCGCCTCTGATGGTGAATACCGCGACCGTGATCGGCAGCGCGCATCTGCCGAAATTCGAAGACACGATGTATCGCGACAAGGAAGAGGACTTCTGGTTCGTTCCGACCGCGGAAGTGCCGCTGACCAATTTTTATGCGCGCGAGATTCTCGACGCCGAGCGCCTGCCCATTTACATGACCGCGTACACGCCCTGCTTCAGGCGCGAGAAGATGTCCGCCGGACGCGACGTTCGCGGAATCAAGCGCGGCCATCAGTTCGACAAGGTCGAGATGGTCAAGGTGGTCCATCCCGAGACCTCCGACCAGGAACTGGACAAGCTGGTCGAGAACGCGTGCGAGATATGCCGCCGGCTCGAAATTCCGTTCCGGGTGGTCCAGATGTGCACGGGCGATCTCGGTTTCTCGGCGGCGGGCAAGTACGACGTCGAGATGTGGGCTCCGGGCGTTGAGGAATGGCTTGAGGTCAGCTCATGCTCCAACTGCTGCGACTTTCAGGCCCGGCGCGCCCAGATTCGCTTTCGCGAAAAGGGTGGCAAGCCGGAGTTCGTCCATACGCTCAACGGCTCGGGTCTGGGGCTGCCGCGCACGCTGATCGCCGTGCTCGAGAACTATCAGAACGAGGACGGCAGCGTGACGATTCCCAAGGTGCTGCGTCCGTACATGGGCGGCGTGGAGCGAATTACCGGCGCGTGAGGCGAAGCGCAGGATTGGTCAGGTCCGCGACAATAAGACGATAATCTGGTCCCAGGGGTTTAATCGGGCGTTACAGTCTTCGTAACTTCTTCGTAATAAACCTTGGTTAGCATGAGAACCACGGGTGATTCTCTTGCCCGTTTTGTGCCGGGTTGGAGAGTTTTTTATTGTCGAAGACGCAAGGTGCCGCGCGATGGCCGAGGTGGTGAATCCCGTGGCGGATGAAGTGGCGGCTGAACGCGTATCCGGGCGCCGACGTGCGTTGTTGCGCGCGAGCCGGTCTGGCGACCGCTTCTTCAACGGCACAACTCTAGTCTTCGCGCTGATCGTACTGGCGCTGATCATCGCCCTCACGGTCATCCTGATAGATTCGTCCGTGCCTTCCATCCGAAAATTCGGATTCGGATTTTTGACCAGTATCGCGTGGGATCCGCCCAGGGAGCTGTTTGGGGCCTTGCCCTTCATTTACGGCACGGTGGTTTCCTCGGCGCTGGCGCTTTTTCTGGCCGTGCCGCTGAGCCTCGGTGTGGCCATTTGCCTGAGCGAGGTCGCGCCGGATTGGCTCTCAGAGCCCGTCGGGTTCATGGTCGAGCTGCTGGCCGCGATTCCAAGTGTCGTGTATGGGCTTTGGGCAATATTCGAGCTTGGTCCATGGATTCGCGACTACGCCGACCCGGCGCTTGCGAAAACCCTCGGCTTTCTGCCGCTGTTCCAGGGCCCCCACATTTCGGTGAGCATGCTAAGCGCGGGCGTGGTGCTCGCGATAATGATCCTTCCGTATATTGCCTCCGTATGCACTGACGTCCTTCGCACCGTTCCGTCCAGTCAGCGCGAAGCGGCTCTGGCGCTCGGGGCCACGCGATGGGAAATGATCCGGGTCGCGGTGCTGCCGGTCGGATTCTCGGGAGTGATTGGGGCGATAATCCTGGGGCTTGGACGCGCGCTTGGCGAAACCATCGCGGTCGCGATGATCATCGGCAACTCGCCGACCATTTCAGCTTCCTTGTTTATGCCCGCAAGCACGCTCGCCAGCGTCATCGCAAACGAGTTCGCGGAGGCTACCACGCTGATGCATCAGTCCTCGCTGATGGAACTGGGACTGGTGTTGCTGGGTCTGGGCGTGATCGTCAATATCGCCGCGCGCGTCATGGTGCTCAACGCAACCGGCCGCCGTCTTGCGGGAGAGGGCTGATGGCGAACGCGCGGGCGGAGGCAAGGCGGTTCCACTATCGCAGTCTCAAGAGCCGGGCGATGACGGCGCTGACCGTGGTCGCGACGGTTTTGACCCTGGCGCCGCTGTTCGTGATTCTCGTATTCCTGACCATAAAGGGCGCTTCAAGCTTGAACCTTGCCTTCTTTACCCATCTTCCCGCACCGGTCGGTCAGACGGGCGGCGGGATGGCGAATGCGATCGTCGGAACGCTGGAACTGGTCGGTATCGCGTGCCTGATGGGGATTCCGGTGGGAGTGGGCGCCGGGCTTTACCTGGTGGGACGGCGCGGACGTATCGCGGACGCGGTGCGGTTTTCCGCGGACGTCATGATGGGCATCCCTTCGATCGTCGTGGGGCTGTTTGCCTACGCGATAATCGTGCGCCCGATGCATTCGTTTTCGACCCTGTCCGGGGCCTTCGCGCTGGCGGTCATCATGATTCCGCTGGTGACCCGCACCACCGAAGAAATGGTCCTGCTGGTGCCGGGCGAGCTTCGCGAGGCGGCGCTTGCGCTGGGAATCCCGCAGTGGCGAACCACGTTGTCGGTAATCGTGCGAACCGCGATTGCGGGAATCGCAACCGGCGTGATTCTCGCAATCGCACGCGTGGCCGGTGAGACGGCTCCGCTTCTGTTCACTTCATTCGGTAACCAGTTCTGGTCAACGTCGCTAACCAGGCCAATCGCTTCACTCACCGTTCAGGTGTACACGTACGCCATCTCGCCCTTTCCCGACTGGCAGCGCCAGGCATGGGCGGGAGCACTGGTTCTGACTATAATCGTGCTCTCACTTGAATTGGGAGTAAGATGGGTGACCGGTGGCAGGACGAGGACCACGCACTAGCTCATGGAACACAAACTCATCACCCGCAGTCTGAACGCGTACTTCGGGCAGACGCGGGCTCTGCACGACATCAACATCAACTTTGCGGACCGGCAAATAACCGCGATTATCGGGCCGTCAGGATGCGGCAAATCCACCCTCGTCAGGTGTCTCAATCGAATGCACGAGGTCGTTCCCGGCGCGCGGGTGGAGGGAACGGTCGAGCTCGACGGCGAGGATATCTATGCACCCGCGGTCGATCCGGTCGCAATCAGGCGGCGCATCGGCATGGTGTTCCAGAAGCCGACGCCGTTTCCGACCATGTCGATTGAGGAGAATGTGGTCGCCGGACTGAAGCTGAACAATATCTCTTTGAGCCGGGCCGAGCGCGCCAGAATCGTCGAGCGGAGCCTCAGGCAGGCGGCGTTGTGGGACGAAGTAAAGGATCGTCTGCGCCGCCCCGGAATCAGCCTCTCGGGCGGACAGCAGCAGCGCCTTTGCGTGGCACGTGCGCTCGCGGTCGAGCCGGAGGTGCTTCTGATGGACGAACCGTGCTCCGCGCTTGACCCGATTTCCACCGCAAGGATCGAAGAGCTATTAATCGAACTTAAGGAAAACTACACTATCGTAATCGTGACTCATAATATGCAGCAGGCCGCGAGGACCTCGGACCTGACCGCATTTCTGAACGTCGGAGATCTCATAGAATTCGGAGAAACCAAGCAAATTTTTACAAATCCTGGTCGTCGCGAGACCGAAGATTACATAACGGGGCGTTTTGGCTAAGTCGCGCGGGGAGGCCTTCAGATGGATACGTCGCAACTGCTTCACACTAACAGGCAATATGAGGACGAGTTGCGCGGACTGCGCGCTGACCTTCTGAAGATGGGCGGTCTTGTCGAACGGCAGATAGCCGAAGCGATGGATGCGCTGGTCACACGCGATACTCCGCTGGCCCGTAATGTAATCACGCAGGACGAAGAGATAAATCGCCTCGACGTCGAGTGCGACGAACGCTGCATCCGGTTGCTGGCATTGCATCAGCCCGCCGGTATCGATCTGCGCTTCATCACAACCGGTCTCAAGATTACGACCGACCTGGAGCGGATCGGCGACAACGCCGTCAACATCGCCGAGCGCGCTATCGAGCTCAACGAGGAGCCGCAGCTAAAGCCGTATATCGATCTTCCGCGGATGGCCAAGATTACGCAGTCGATGGTGAAGGATAGTATCGACGCCTTCATGCGCGAGGACACGGCGCTTTCATCGGAAGTTATTGCGCGCGACGACGAAGTGGACGCCCTTAACCGTCAGGTTTATCGCGAACTGCTCAGCTTCATGGCCGAAGACCCTCACACGATTCGCCGTGCTACCAGTATTTTGTTCGTTTCCAAGTACCTGGAGCGTATTGCCGATCACGCAACCAACATCGCTGAAATGGTCGCCTTCATGGTCAAGGGCAAGATGATTCGCCATAACATGGACAAGGGGACGCAATGAAATGAGTCCTGTTGCCGCCGAAGAACTGTCTCGCGGGCCGCGTTCCAAGGTCCTGGTCGTCGAGGACGAGTCGGATATTCGCGAACTCATCCGTTACAACCTCGAACAGGAAGGATTCACGGTCGAGGAAGCCGCCAGCGGCACGGAGGCGCTCTCGCGTATCAAGCGCCGGATGCCGGACCTGATGGTTCTCGACCTGATGCTCCCGGGTGCTCCCGGCCTGGAAGTGTGCCGCATGATAAGGGCCGAAAAGTCGACGGCCAGCCTTCCTATCC
>JBJKQX010000430.1:0-3673 GCA_046704965.1 Binataceae bacterium (SeqCode) | reverse complement strand
GTATAGGCTTGCGCCTCGGGAGTCGCGATCGCGATTATCCGGTCCGCTCCGTGGCTGGAAAGAATTTCGGCGTGACGCTCGATCGACGCGGGAGCGCCGACCGCAACGAGCGCGCCGCCCGTCCTGGTGGCAAGCTCGTCGCCGCGCGAAAGCAGTTCAAGCGTGGTCCGCGTCACCGCGCCGTCAAGCCCGGTCTCGACTGTCACCCATACGTCGCGCCCGCGAACTGGCTGGCGAAGCGCGGACGAAACCGCGCGCCGCTTGCGCGCCCTCGGCTTGAGCGCCCCGACCCGCTCCAGATGGTCAATCAGCTCCTCGGCGGCGCGCTCGGCGTTGCCCGGATCGATGTGGCGGCATTCGGTCTTGGGCGTCTCGACGGCGCGGACCTCCGAAACCCAGGTGGGCGAACCCGCAAAGCCAAGCTCGGAGGGGTCGAGGCCGAGTTCCTTCGCCGAGACGCTTTCGACCGACTTCGATTTGGCCTTCTCGATAGCGTCGGCCTTCACCTTGATGGGCTGCGCGACGCGCTCGGCGCAGGTCAGCACGGCGGGCATCGCGGCCTCGATTTCCTCGTACCCTTCGTCGCTTTCGCGCTCGGCCCGAAGCATGCGACCCTCAATTTCGAGTTTTCGGACCCCGGTTATCTGCGCAATTCCGAGCAGTTCGGCTATCTCCGGGCCGACCTGACCGGTCTCGGCGTCAAGCGAATATTTGCCCAGCAGGATAAGGTCGAACCCGCCGCGCCTGAGCCACGCGGCAAGCGCCCGGGCGGTCGCGAGCGTGTCCGAACCGGCGAACGCCCGGTCGGTCAGATGCACCGCGCGGTCCATCCCCATCGCGAGCGTGTCGCGAAGCGCCTGCTCCGCCTGCGGCGGACCCATCGTGACGGCAGTCGTGTCGGCGCCGAAGCGGTTTTTCAGATCGACTGCGAGCGATATCCCGCGCAGGTCAAAGGCACTTATCACGTTGGGACCGTCGCGCCGGATTGTCTTGGTCTCGGGGTCGAAGTTGGCTTCTTCTATAAGCGGAATCTGCTTGATACAGACTGCGATTTTGAGCACGGCTGAACCTCGCGGAGGCTTTGCGCGGAAGGCTAACCGAGGGGCAAGTGGAGATGCAACCGAGCCTCCAAGACGCCCGCCGAGGCGCGCCCGTCGATGCGTGGGCTATTGGTTCAGCCTCGCTTATGTTGTCTTTTTGCGCATAGAGTTCAGGATTGCCCAAAGGAATAAAAAAGGGTCTCAAATTGAGGACCCAGGGGGGGCTTATGAATCCTTTGCCAGGAAAGCGCTTTGCAAGTGCTGTCAGTGTGGTGGCAATGGCGGGATGTGTGCTGAGTCTATCAGTGCACGTCGTCACGCTGTTGGGTTTGTATTCCAAGGCCATTTTCAACGTACAGATCGGTCTTTTCCTCGGAGTCTTTGGGATGGCCTTCTTCGCGATTCTGGCTCAGGAACGTCTTATGTCCGAGTTTTCCTTTTTTGACCGCTTGCGCACGCTCAACCCGAAATTCAGCTTCAAGGTGACGCGAGCTCTCCTTGCCAATGCGCCAAGATGGCTTCGGGTGTCTTCCATAGCTCTTTTCGCATACGCAGCGACGCGATTCGTGGTTTTCGCCTCTTATTCTTTGCCGGCAAGGCTATTAAGCAAGCCCGAGGAGCTTCAATTATTTAGCGCATTCGCAGCGGCCGCTTATTCCTTCGTAGCGATGATGCTCATGTCCTACGGCCGGACAGAGCGTCCTCTCAGACCCAAGGAGTTTTGAAGGTAGGGCACCGTATTGAGCTTGTGGGTGCTGAAGGCCCCCGGGACAAGGTCCGGCCCGGCGCGGTGCACATTGCTCGGAGAAATCCCTGCCGCTACGCTTTAGGGTGCGATGGTGTGGCGGAACGGTGAATCGCTCAACCTCGTCTTTGACGCCGACGACACGCTCTGGGATTCGAACGTTCATTTTCTGGAGGCGTTCGAGAGCTTCGTCGAGGCCGCGATACGGCTTCATCCGGAACTTGACCGCGCGTCGATAAAGGCCATCTTTCGAGAGGTGGAGGACGAGCTGATCATAACGCACGGATACGGGCGCGGACCCTACAAGCTCGCGCTCGAGCGCGCGGCAGAGCGAGTCGCGTCACCACTAAGGCGCGAACAGCTTCGCGCAAGCGCCAGCGAAATCGGCGATCGGCTGATTTCCCGCGGTTCCGACCTTCTGCCGGGCGTTGATCACACCCTGCATGAGCTTTCCCGCCGCCGTCACGTGCTTATACTGTTCACCAAGGGCCATCCCGAAGAACAACGGCTCAAACTTAAGCAATCGGGTCTTGCACCATTGTTCAGCCGCGTCGAAACACCACGGGAAAAGAATGTTGACGCCTATCGCACTCTGGTCGTGCAGGCGCGCCTCGAACCGCGGCGGACGTTCATGATCGGTAACAGCCCGCGCTCGGACATCAACCCCGCGCTGCGCGCAGGATTGCGCGCCGTGTATATCCCCCACCCGCAAACGTGGGAACTCGAGCACGACGACCTGCTCCCGGCTGAAGGACGATTTGTCGAACTGCAGTGCTTTCGGGAATTGCTCGAAGTGTTCTAGAATTGGCATCTTCTTATGATTGGGGAATCAGTTACAGTGCCCCTTACGGCCGAACCTCTGGTCGGTGATCGTGCGCTTCCGAAACCACCTCTGCCACTTCGGCCGCTTCATCGTGTATGGCGACGGACGATCGATAATATCGAACTCTGCAACCTTGACCTGCCGGTCAGGGCCCTGCCCGCCGCGCTTGAAGGCTCGGTCGCGTGTCAGATAAGCGATTTCCACGTCGACCGCGACGAAGACCTTGAGCGTCTGTACGCGGCGGTGGAAGTCATCAACCGCCAGAATCCTGACCTGGTGTTCCTCACCGGTGACTACTTCTCCGGGCGCGAAACGATGGAGCGCTATCTGACGCCGTTTCGCGACGCTATCGAGCGCCTCAACCCGCGCGTCGGAATTTTTGCCGTTGCCGGCAATCACGACCATGGAGCCTCGGTCGAGGCCATCACCCATGAACTCGAGCAGGCGGGAACTGTCGTGCTCGCCAATTCGAGCCAGAAGGTTTCATTGCGCGGCGAAAAGTTGGCGGTGGTAGGAATAGACGACCTATGGGCGCGCCGAGCCCAGCCCGCGCGTGCGTTCGCGTCGGTTGGCAAGGACGACTGCACTGTCGTTCTCGCGCACAATCCCGACACCGCCCTCTACGCTCACCATCTGCGCCCCGGTGTGATGCTGTCCGGGCATACGCACGGCGGCGTGGTTCGTATTCCGAAGCTTGGTTCGCCGCTGCGGTCGATTCTAAGAATTGGCAGAGAGTACTATGCCGGCCTGAATCCTTACGGCGATTTCTATATCTACACCAACCGCGGACTGGGGACGTTCCTGCTGCGCGTGCGTATCAATTGTCATCCCGAAGTCTCATGCTTCAGACTTACTACGCTCGCCGATGGCGAGGCCGCACCGCGCGACGCTTCCGATAAATCGGCGTCGCGGCCCATGAAGCATACCAACGGCCCGCCGTCGCCGCGTCCAAAACGTCCGCCGAAACGCGCGGCGCTCTGAAGGAGTGAGGGCGATGCTCGATCTGGCTGTAACAGGCGCTCGGGCGGTAACGCCCTCAGGTTCCAGGGAAGCCGACATAGGCAT
>JBJKQX010000429.1:0-6732 GCA_046704965.1 Binataceae bacterium (SeqCode) | reverse complement strand
GCATCCCGGTTGACGGGCCTGCGCGCTGCACGTCCGTAATGACAATCGGCAGTTCGACCTTGATCGCGAGACCGATCGCTTCCGCTTTCAGATTAACGCCCGGGCCGGACGTGGTCGTAAGCGCGATCGCGCCGCCGAACGCCGCACCGATAGCCGAGCACACACCCGCTATCTCGTCCTCGGCCTGGAATGTATAGACGTTGTAATTCTTGTAGTTGGAGAGTTCGTGCAGGATGTCGCTCGCGGGCGTAATCGGATACGAACCGAGAAACAACGGACGTCCCGCCTTCTGTGCCGCGACGGTAAAGCCGATCGCGGTCGCGCTGTTACCGGTGATGTTGCGATAAAGCCCCGGCGCGATTTTCGCGGGCGGAACCTTGTAACCCGAAGCGAACAGCTCGGTCGTCTCTCCGTAGTTGTAGCCCGCCTTCAGCACCCGAACGTTGGCCTCGAGCACTTCGGGCGTCTTCTTGAAGCGGCCTTCGAGCCACTTGACCGTGCTGTCGATAGGTCGCTGATAGAGCCACGACACCACACCGAGCACGAACATGTTGCGGCATCTGCCAACCTGTCGATTGGTCAGACCAAGGCCCTTGAGCGCGAGCGTGGTCAGCTTGGTGACCTCCAGCTCGAAGACCTGGAACTTGTCGAGCGAATGGTCGGTGAGCGGATTGGCGCTGTAGCCGGCGCGCTTGAGGTTAGCGTCGGTAAAGGATTCCCTATCGGCGATGATAACCGCGTTGGGGCTCAGGTCACCGATATTTGCCTTGAGCGCCGCCGGATTCATCGCGACCAGAACGCTGGGTTCGTCACCGGCCGTGAAAATCTCGCTGGAGGAAATGTTTACCTGGAAGCTCGAAACCCCGGCGAGGGTTCCCGCAGGGGCGCGGATTTCGGCAGGAAAGTCCGGCACTGTGGCAATATCGTTGCCTGCCAGAGCCGACTCGGAAGTAAACTGCATCCCCGCCAACTGCATCCCATCGCCCGAGTCTCCGGCGAAACGAATCACTACCTGTTCGCGTGGCGTAAGCGGCTTATGCTTGTCGCCCTCGGCGCCCTGAGGCTCGGCGGCTTTCGAAGCCGCCTCAGGTGGTACAGCCATCTCAGTCCTTTCTCCCTTAACGCGTGTGAGACCTAGTTATTTTTGCCCCAAATTCAATTTTTGGAGTTGTAGAAAAAGTATAGCTAATACGTGAACCCCATGAAAGGTCCGCCCCGCTTAAGCACAAGACAACTCAGAACTCCATCACAAGCGTATGTTCATGGCAAGCGCGAGCACGACAAAAGAGCACGCCATCAAGTCGAATCAGGTTTTCCACAGCCCGTGTCTGACCTCGAATTCAACGAATTCTTTTGCGTCCGCGGACCACTCCTCATATACATCATCCACGCGTGCTCCGGGCGGTCCGATATGCGCCCACGCGAGCAGACTCTCAAGGTCGCGACGCATCCCTTCGGCCATTATCTCCACCTCGTCACCCGAGGGCAGATTGCGCACCCATCCACTGAGAGCCAACGTGCGTGCGGTGTCGACCGTTGAGTGACGAAAGAAGACGCCCTGAACGCGGCCTTTGACGATGAGATGGAGCCTGGCACGCTGCTCCCGTCTGCCGGTCATCCCTCGTCTCCCGACAGCATCGCAACGAATTCCTTCTCGTCGATCGTCCTGACTCCGAGTTCCTTCGCGCGGCGAAACTTGGAACCCGGCTCACCTCCGACCACCACCAAATCGGTCTTGCGGCTGACCGAAGACGTCACCTTGCCGCCCGCCTGAAGGACCCTGCGCTCGGCGTCCTCGCGCGTCATCGATTCGAGCGAGCCGGTCAGCACTACTGTCCTGCCGCGCAGCGGGCCGCGCGCCCTCACTCGCGGACGTTTAATCTTCAGCTTGTCCGCAAGGCGCTCGACCGCCTTCATGTTGCGCGGCTCGTCGAAGTACTCGCGAATGCTGCGGGCGACTTCGGGACCGATGTCGCGTATCGCGCGAAGGTCGTCTTCGCTGGCAGCGGCAAGCTCCGAAAGCGTCTCGAAGCGGGCGGCAAGCTGACGCGCGGTATGCTCGCCGACGTGGCGGATTCCGAGCGCGTTGATCACGCGGTCGAGCGTGGTTTCGCGCGAGCTTTCGATATTGTCCAGGATGTTCCGCGCGCTCTTCTCACCCATCCGCTCAAGACCCGCGAGTTGCTCGCGGGTAAGGTGGTAGAGATCGTCCAGTTCCTTGACCAGTCCCGCTTCAACCAGTTGCGCCACCAGCTTGTCGCCGAGACCGTCGATATTCATGCAGTTCTTGGACGCGAAGTGCCGGATAGATTCGCGCATCCGGGCCGGGCAATTCGCGTTGACGCAGAAATAGCCGACCTCGCCGTCTTCGTGTACAACCGCGCCGCCGCATTCGGGGCAATGCTTCGGCATCTCGAACTCGCCAGCCCGCGGACTGGCTTTTTTTGTCACCTTGACCACGTAGGGAATCACGTCGCCGGCGCGTTCCAGCAGCACCGTGTCGCCCTTATGGATGTCCTTGCGGCGAATTTCGTCGAGATTATGCAGCGACGCGCTCGAAATGGTGACGCCCGCAAGCTGCACGGGTCTCAGCTTCGCCACCGGGGTGAGCGATCCGATACGCCCGACCTGGACCTCGATGTCCTCGATCGTCGTTTCTTCCTGCTGTGCCTTGAACTTGTACGCGATCGCCCATCGGGGCGAACGCGAGACCTCGCCGAGTTGCCTCTGCAGCGCGTAAGAGTTGACCTTCGCGACTACGCCGTCAGCGTCGTAATCAAGTTCGTGGCGACGCTCGGTCATCTGCGTCCAGTAGGACAGCACCTCGTCGACGCTCGCGCAGACTCGTGACTCGGGGTTGACGCGCAGCCCGTACTCCCTGATTGTCGCGAGAAAATCCCGTTGCGAATCGAATTCGACGCCTTCAATCACGCCGGGCGCATAAAGAAAGATATCCAGCGGACGTGCGGCGGTGATACGCGGGTCGAGTTGACGAAGCGATCCCGCCGCGGCGTTGCGCGGGTTGGCGAAGGGTGCTTCGCCGTTGCGGTCGCGCTCCTCGTTGAGTTTCAGGAAAGCCTGCTTGGGCAGGATAACCTCGCCACGCACCTCGAGAAGCCTCGGTATCGGATGCCGCTTGGGTTTCCGCAGCTTGAGCGGGACGCTTCTGATAGTGCGGATGTTGCGCGTCACGTCTTCGCCGTTGATGCCGTCGCCGCGGGTCGACGCAACCGCGAGCACGCCGTCCTCGTAAACCAGTTCAACGCTCAGCCCGTCGAGCTTCACCTCGGCGATATATTCGATATCGTCTTCTGTCTTGAGGAACCGCTTGAGACGCTTGTCGAACTCGACCATCTCGTCGGCGTTCATCGCGTTCGCCAGCGACATCATCATGGTTCGGTGGCGAACGACAGCGAATTTTTCGCTCGGCGCCGCGCCCACGCGCTGGGTCGGAGACTCGGGCGTCACGAGTTCCGGATGGTCGGCCTCGAAGTGCTCGAGCCGGCGCATCAGCCTGTCGTATTCCGCGTCGGAGACCTCGGGCTGATCCAGGGTGTAGTAGAGATAGTTGTGATGATTGATCTGGTCGCGGAGCTTTTCGATCTCGGCCGCGACGCTTTTCGAGTCTTCCGCCATGGTTGTTGTGCAGCGCACGCGTGTCGTCTATGGAAGCGTGCAAACTCTTCGAGTTTACGCAGACGCGGGCAAAGCGGCAAAACCTTTCGCATCACCGTTGTGGAACCTGAGAGCAGACCGAGGCCCGGCATCGAGCCCGCACAATCGGTCACGCGACCCGCTTCGCTTGCGTGGACGATTTGAAAGCAGTCCGATACTGTCGCAGCGTTAATAAGAGGTGGCGGATAATCAAGGAGTCGACATGTTGACGGGATACGGGTTGATGAAACTGCGTGGCGCGAGTGCGCGATTGATACGGAGCCTCCTCGGCGCTCGGCAGTCCGGCCAGTGCGCTCCGCGGATCGGACGCGAGGCGCGACGGGCGTCATGGATAAGCAGTGTCGCCGTCGTATTTTTGGCCGCGACGGCATTTTTGGCGACGCCTTCACTGGCACGGGCAACCGATACCTCCGTGTCGCACGGAGCCGTCGCCGGCAAAGCCCAGGCTTCCACCAAGCCCCTGACCGAACAGGAAAGGCATCTTGGGATTGCGGCTATATGCCTCGCCACCCAAGTACTCGCCAATGTCCACGCGCCGTCTCACGACCCGCTCAAGCTGGCGCAGTCGCTGGCCGAAAAATTCCCCCACGCCAGCCCCAGGATGGACTGGGTCGTCAGCCATCTGCTGACACTGTATAAGGCTCCCGCCCAGGCACAGACGAAATCCGTCAATTCAACCGCCGCCGCTCCCGTGACCGAGCAGGCGTGGAACGAGGACGATTGTCCTCCGCCGGGCGCGGTATACGGAGTTGCCGCTCCGTTGCCGTCGGGTGAAATCGGCAAGGTTTTCGCCAGAGACATGTCGCAATGACACCCGACGCCAGCCAGACGCGCGGCGAATTTCCGCACGCGCGAATTTCTGAACGCGCTGCGCCGGAGCACGAGTGGTCGTGCGGTCATGACGCAAGACCGGCGCGCCGAAACCCTAGCGACGGCGCGAGTAACCCATCGCCATCAGGAAGTCGTCGAGGTCCTCGAACCGCATGTACATGTTGGTGCGCTTCTGCCGCCCGATAGTCGAGCTGGGCTCGGACGAGTACGCGTGGCCGGGATAGACCACGGTGTCGTCGGGAAGGTTGCCGAGCGTATCCTGCAAGCTGTGATACATCGCCTCGGGGTCGGAGCCGGGCAGATCGACACGCCCGCATGAGTCGACGAAAAGCGTGTCGCCCGAGACCAGGTTTCCTTCCACCAGAAAGCATTGCGAGCCGGGCGTATGGCCGGGGGTATGCAGAAACTTCACTTCGAGCTCGCCCAGCTTGACGGTGTCACCCGCGTCCATCTTGACCAGGTCCGAATCGGAAAGACCGGCGACCTTTCTCGCGCCTTCAGCCTCGTGCTTGTTGAGATGGATCTTCGCGTCCACCTTGCCCAGCATCTCGGCCGCGCCCTCGATTACCTGACCCATCATGTGGCCGCCCAGATGGTCCGGGTGGTAGTGCGTGACGAAAATCTTGTCGATTTCGTAACCGTCCTCGCGGACGAATTCGATTATCCCATCGACGTTCCACGCCGGATCGACGACCGCGGCCTTGCGGGTGGCCGGATCCCCGATGAGATAGACGAAGTTTGCCATCGGTCCGACCTGGACCTGGCGAAGATGGATACGAGGCTGATTCGACATAGCGCTGTTGTGCCCTCTATTGTGATTCCGGATCGGATTTTTTCTTTGCGGCGGCCCGTCGCTCGTCGATCCTGAGTCCACGGTCCCACAGGAATTCATCCTCGCCAAGCCGTTTCGAAACCCATCGCGATTGCACGAAAAGATGGTCGCCGAGGCGGTTGACGTAGGCGAGCAGATGCTCGTTGACGGGCTCTTCGCGACTGAGGGCCCAGCATACGCGTTCCGCCCGCCGGCACACCGTGCGCGCCTGATGCAGATGGGCGTTGAGAATACCGCCGCCCGGCAGAGTGAAGGACTTGAGCGGCTCAAGCTCACGCTCCATCCGGTCCATCTCCTCCTCAAGCAAGGCGACTTCGGCCTGAGCCATATGATGCATGCCGTCGTATTCGGCATCCGCGGGCGTGGCCAGTTCGGAACCGACGTCGAAAAGTTCATTCTGGATACGGCGGAGCATCTCGGAGTACCACTTTCCGTCGTCGCCAAATCGCTCGATGAACTGCGGCAGGTAAGTCCTCACGACGCCGACGGTCGCGTTGGTCTCGTCGACCGTGCCGTAGGCCTCAAGCCTGACGCTTTCCTTGGGCACCCGCGCGCCGCCGACCAGCGCTGTGGTGCCCTTGTCTCCCGTTCGCGTGTATATGCGATTTAATCGTATCGCCATCGAGAACGTCCGCCCCGGCGCTCAGACGCCCGCCTTGCTTTTGACCGCCTGGTAGGCGCGCTCGCCCGGATCGTTCGACACCGGAAGCCCCTCGTCGCGCCATCCCACGACCACGACCGTTCCGCTCTGGTCGCGCTGACCGCCGAATCCCCCGACCACGTTGATGAGTTCAACGTATCCGGCCTCCTCAAGCATCTCGCACGCACGCGCCGAGCGTCCGCCCGACAGACATCCGACTACCAGCCGAGTGTCCTTCGGCACGACTTGCTCGACCACCAGCAGGAAGTCGGGGTTGGGCTCCATCTGCCCAGGAGCCTTGATGAACACGAAGGGGATGTTGATAGCGTTCTCGGGATGGCCCTGGGCGAATTCGGGCTCGGTGCGAACGTCGAGATAGACGGCATTCGCGTCCTGTTTGAGAGTCTTATGAGCGTCGGCAGGCTTCTGATGCTTTATAGCCATTGTTGATTGAACTCCGTTATGCGCGGTGAATCGAAAGGTCCACGCCGGGAACTTTCGACGATCATCCTAGCAGAAAGAGGTCGGTGCCGCGCCGAATCCGGCCCAAGCCTTTTCCGCCACCTTCGACTATGGCTTAGGGTTGCCGTAGCGCTCGTAATGGACGACCTCCGCGCGCCTTTTGAGCGGACGCGCCTGCGCGGGATTCTTCGCGGCGGGATAGCCGAACGGCAGGACCGTGAAGACCTCCCATCCGTCCGGGATGCCGAGCAGGTTTGAAATCTTCTCCTGCTCGAAGTTGCCCACCCAGCAC
>JBJKQX010000428.1:0-6948 GCA_046704965.1 Binataceae bacterium (SeqCode) | reverse complement strand
TTCTTAGATAACTATTTTTGACGCCCGCGAAAAGCCCGCGTTGCGGATTCCCGCGACCGACGGCCCGCGCGGCGACGCCCCTGCGACGCGCGATTTCGGCTATCCGGGAAAACCTATCCGGCGTGCCACACGCGCGGCGGCCTCGGCAAGCGCGGGCGGCTGAACACCCATGGTTTCGAATCGCGGGTCGGTAGTCTGACCGCGAACATAACGAACATAAATCTGCTCGGCTACAGTCGCGTTTTTCCAGTGTGCCCACGAGCGGTAAAAATCGAAATGACTGACGTCGCGTTTGGTCCTCAGGGCGTAGCGATGCACCAGCTGGTCGCGATTCAGAAAACCCGGTTTGAGCGTATGCACCTCGCCCTCGGCAACCGCTATCAATTCCTCGTCTTCCTTGTCCCGCCAGTAACCCAGCGAGGTCCCAAGGTCGATCATCGGATCGCCGAGCGTCGACATCTCCCAATCAAAGACTCCGACCACGCGCCCCGGATCGTCGAAGTCGAGCATTATGTTGTGCAGATAAAAATCGTTGTGAAGCAGAACCGGCGGCTGCGGCGGCGGCATATGCTCGAGAAACCACTCGCCAAGCTTTTCCATCAGCGGGACTTCCCGCGTCTTGGCCTTCTCCCATCGGTCCATCCATCCGACGATCTGACGCTTCACGAAACCGTCGGGACGGCCGAGCGTGCCGAGGCCGATTTTCTCGTAATCGACGGCGTGCAAATCGCCCAGCGTATCGATGAAGCCCTCGGAGACCTTTCGGAAGGTCTCGGGCGAGTCTCCCAGTTCGGGCGGGAGCGGCTGGCGCATCCTGATGAGGATTCCCCGGCGACGCTCCATCACGAAAAACGGCGCGCCCAGGATTGACGGGTCGTCGCAGAACAGAATGGCGCGCGGAGCCGGCTCGAAACCCTGCCACAATTGCGACAGCACGCGGTACTCGCGGCTCATGTCGTGTCCGCCCTTGGGCAGCGGGCCGAACGGTGGACGGCGCAGCACCCATTCCTGGCCGTCGAAACGCAGCAGATAGGTAAGATTCGAGTGACCTCCCTTGAACTGCTGCACCTCCATCGGAAGCTCGGCCCCAGGTACCTTGCCACGCAGATAGGCTTGGAGCTTTGCGTGATCGAACTCTTCTACTTCGCGGACTTCCGCAAATTCGGGCGTGATTTCTTCGGCCATGTCTTAAGCAGTAAACGGGCGGACGGCGGAGCGCAAACGCGTCGCCGTCCGCTCACGCAGGATCGAAATTTATTTCCACTTGCGCAGTTCGCGTCGCGCGATGACCATCCGATGCACTTCGTCGGGTCCGTCGGCGATACGCAGCGCGCGGCTTTCACGCCACATGTGGGCGATCGGGAAATCGTCGCTCACGCCGGCGGCGCCGTAAAGCTGGATGGCGCGGTCGAGCACTCGCATCACCATGTTCGCCGCCATCACTTTGATCATCGAGATCTCGTTGCGCGCTTCCTTCTTGCCCGCGGTGTCCATCTTCCACGCCGCGTGCAAGACCATCAGTCGGGTCGAATCGATCTCGATCCGCGAGTCGGCGATCCACTCCTGGATATTGGCTTTCTCGCCCAGGTAGCTGCCGTGAGTGAAGCGTGTGTTGGCGCGCTGGCACATCAGTTCAATTGCGCGTTCGGCTATTCCGATGGTGCGCATGCAGTGATGGATGCGGCCGGGGCCGAGACGGGCCTGCGAGATGGCGAAGCCGCCGCCCTCCTGACCGAGTACGTTGGTTACCGGGACGCGGCAGTCCTTGTACTCGATCTCGCAATGGCCGCCGCCACCCGCATGACCCATGACCGGCACCGGACGTATCAGGTTGAAGCCGGGGGCGTCGGTCGGAACGATTATCTGGCTGGCGCGCCGATGGGGCTCGGCGTCGGGATCGGTAACCACCATCGCGATGGCAAAGCTGGAACCGATCGCGTTCGAGGTGAACCACTTGCGGCCGTTGATTACGTAGTAATCGCCTTCCCTAACCGCGCGCGTCTTGAGCTGAGTGGGATCGGAGCCGGGAGTATCCGGCTCGGTCATCGAGAAACAGGTGCGCATCTCGCCTTCAAGGCACGGCTTGAGCCATTTCTGTTTCTGCTCGTCGGTGCCGAACTGGGCCAGAATCTCCATGTTTCCGGTGTCCGGCGCCATGCAGTTGAAGGTGCGCGCGCCGTACGGGCTTCTGCCCATCAACTCGCACAGGGGAGCGTAATCGAAGTTGTTAAGCCCGGCGCCGAATTCCTTATCGGGAAGGAACAGGTTCCAGAGTCCTTCGGCCTTCGCCTTTTTGCGGAGCTCCTTCAGGGTGGGAGCTTCCGCGTGAGGGTCGCCGGAATCGTGAACCTCCTGCGCAATCTTTTTCTCGTTCGCAATGACGTGCTGTTCCATGAACTCGGCGACGCGCTTGCGAAGCTCTTCAGCCTTCGGGCTTAGCTCGAACTCCATCTCGATCCTCTCTCTTTTCCTCGAAGTTAATTTCCGACACATAGCCCAGTCGGCACATTAATAGAAGATCCACTTGTGCCGCGTGGGCGGTGACGGCAAGCGGCAGGTCCGGCGCGAACGACTCAAAGCGGACAAAGGAAGCGGCGGCGCAAATGTTTACTTTAATGGCGTAACTCTGATACGTCGCGCTCATGCAGCTCGCGAAGGAATGCGTCGACGTCGGGATCTTCACCAACAACCTTGATCGGATGCGCGAGTTCTATGGTGAACGCGTCAGGTTGCCCTACGAGGAGATGCTCCCGCTTGGCGGCGGGTTCCGTCAATATCGCTACGGGATGCTCGGGTCGGTGCTCAAGATCAACGATTCGCGCGAGCCGCTGGCCCCTCGTCAACCGGGTGGTTACAAGCACCTAACGATAGCCGACCCGCGCACGCCGATGCCGTTTGAGCTCGTCGACCCCGACGGCAACCAGGTCAACCTGGTCCCGACCGGACACTACGGAATCACGCAAATAGCCGTGCATCTCGGCGTGACCGACGAGAGTGCGTTCGACCGTTTTTACAGCGAAGTTCTCGGATGTGAACGGCTCGGCGAGCGCAAGTATCGTCTGGGCAAGACGATCTTCATCTTCGAGCATGATCCCGAGGCCCGCCGCGCCGAGGATTCGACCGTATCGGGTGATGCGATGGGCGTGGTGAACGCGATGCGCGGGCAGGGAATCCGCTACGTGACCTTGCAGGTGCGCGACTGCGACGCGGAGCATCGGCATTTCATGTCGATGGGCGTGCGGGAAGGCGCATCGCCGGTCACCCTCGGCGAGGTCGCGCGCATATGTTTCATCCGCGACCCCGACGGCAATTGGATAGAGATTTCCCAGCGTGCGTCGCTGACCGGTCCGCTTCCGAAGAGCTGAAGAAGACCTGAACAGGTTCGCTTGGTTCAGAACTTGCCGTGGCGGCCCACGCCCTTGGTGAAGCGCTGCGCACCGGCGCGCGTTTCGCCCGATTCTATCGTCTCGATACCGTGGCGATACTCATTCGCGAGTGCTTCAGGCAGATCCATCGACCACGCCTCGTAAGCCGATCTCCGATCCGAGCGCATGCATAGCTGCGGGAAGGCCGTCAGTTGTCGCGCGAGTTCGCGCGCCGCATCCAGTGTTGTGCCCGGCTCGACCACCCGGTTGGCAAGCCCCATCTCGAATGCCTCCTCGCCTGACACTCCACGTCCGGTAAGAATCATGTCGAGCGCCCGGCTCATCCCGATCAGCCGCGGCAACCGAATTGTGCCCCCGTCGACCAGCGGGACGCCGAAGCGCCTGCAATAGACGCCGAAAGTCGCGTCGCGCGCCGCCACCCGCAAGTCGCACCAGAGCGTAAGCTCGAGCCCTCCGGCGACGGCGTAGCCTTCCACGGCTGCGATGACCGGCTTGGAGAGAAGCATTCGGGTGCATCCGAGGGGACCGTCACCCTCGGCCGTGACACGATTTCCCTGTCCGCTCGCGACAGCCTTGAGGTCGGCTCCGGCACAGAAAGTGCCGCCCGCGCCGGTAAGAATCGCGACTCCGAGCGAATCATCCGCGTCAAAGCGGCGAAATGCCGCCGCCAGTGCCTCGGCGGTCTCGCGATTGACGGCGTTCTTCACCTCCGGGCGGTTTATCGTAACCGTTGCAACTCCGTCCGCTATCTCGAAGTCGACCAGTGCCATCGGGGTTTGTCCTCCAAAGTTAAGAAACCTGTAACCGAGCTTTGTCGCTATCGTACTGCAAGTTGTGAATTGGCACTTTAAAGGGACCTGCGGCAACTCCTCGCCCAAAGAAGTGACAGACGCAAGTTTCGCCGGACGATCGGTCGCCGCACGCCCCGAAAAGGAGACACGGGTGCGAAATTTCAAATCAATAGCGGTTGCGCTTGGGTTTTTCCTGGCTCTCGGGATGATGGCGATGCCCGCATACGCCCACGGATGGAAGGGCAGATGGAGGGCGCACAATTGGGCCGTTCATCACCCTTTCAAGGCACACAGCTGGGCGATGCATCATCCGTTCAAGGCGCGGCATCTTGCGATAATACGCCGCCGGAACTTCATCCGGCACCATCCGTATTACAATCAGCGATGGGCGCAGAATAATTGGCGGAACAACGGCTACTGGGCGCAAAACAACGAATACCGGCATTACGGAGACGACGACCAGGGCAACGAGGCGTACAACAACAACGGCTACTACAACAATGGTTACGTCTCGCCGTTCATGAATAGCTACTACGGTCCGGGGAACTGGGGCAACAACGGCGGTTACTACGGTCCGGGCAGCCGGTATGGCCACGGTGACGACGATGGCGATTAAATCGCCACGCAAGCTTTAGCGAATCTCTCTCCACGAACCGGGCGGCGAGGAACACCTCGTCGCCCGGTTCGTTTCAATCGACATCTGGTGACTCGATTACCCGACAAGCTTCCACTGAACCAGCGTAAAGCCTTCCTCGTGATCCTCGAAGACAGCTTCCACGGCGGCGTCGAACGCGATTTCGCGCATCGGATCGCCAAGCAGATTGCCAATCATCCGCACGTTGTCGGCGTCGGGAAGTTCGACCAGCACCGCGATATATGGGCACGCGTCCTTGAGCGCGGGATGGACCGGATGCCAGATGCGTTCCCAGCTGTAGACTCGCCCGCGCCCTGATACGCGATGCCATCCAAGGTCGTCGCCGTGGCATCGATGGCATATCCATTCGGGTCCGAACTGAAAGCTGTCGCATCGTCGGCATCGCTGCACCACGAGTTCATGGCGGCGCGCCGCCTCCCAGAACTCGCGGTCTAGTCCGTCGGAAGTGGCTCTTGGCGCGGGCATTCCGGTCGGCAGATAGTAAGAGGATTTAGAACTTTGCTCAGGCATCGTCTTGCCTCATCCGTGCAGAAGCAGGTCGCTCACCGGCGACACCATCGGCCCCGAAACAACCAGGGAAACTTCGGCGTCCTTGACCTGACAGGTGGAGGTTCCGCGAACCTGGCGGACCGCCTCATTCACAAGTTCGAGTCCGTGCATGTAGCACTCGGCGATATTGCCGCCGCTTGTGTTGATCGGTAGATTGCCGCCCGGCCACGTGATGTTTTCGAAGGTGAAGAAGTCCATCACCTCGTCGGCCGAGCACAGTCCGTGCTCGACGGCGCTTAAGATTACGGCGCCGCTGAAATGCTCGTATATCTGTGCGACGTCAACGTCGCGCGGCGTGATTCCCGCCATCGCATAAAGCCTCGGCGCGAGTGACTTGAAGTTCGCCGAAGCGTAATCGGGAGCGTTCTCGACGCTGGCGCCCTGGCGGTAGCCCGATCCCTGCGCGGCAGCCATCAGGTAGGCGGGCTTCTGCTTGAGATCGCGCGCGCGATCGGCGGTGGTCAGGATAACGGCCGCAGCGCCGTCGTTCTCCATGCAGCAGTCATGAAGATGGAACGGCTCGACGATCCATCGCGAGCGGTCGTACTGTTCGCGCGTGAGCGGATGCCCGTACATCACGGCGCGCGGGTTGAACTGCGCGTGGTGATAGTCAGCCAGTGCCACCGCGGCAAGCGCGTCCTGCGTGACATTGTGCTCGTACATGAAGCGCCGCGTCCGAAGCGCCACCCAATGGGCAGGAGCGGCCATTCCGTACGGCAGCGCGTAGGCGGGCGGTCCCGACACGGAGCGTACTGCCGGCGCCTGTCCGAATCGGATGAATTGTCCCTGCGCCAACGCCCGGAACACGCAAACGTATTTGGCGTAGCCGGCGACCAAGGCTGCGGCGGCGTTTCCGACCGCGCCCGAACCGCCTCCACCGCCACCGCCCCATACCATGTTCGAGTAGCCGATCGCGGGTATGCCGAGCGCCGCAGCTATGCGCGACGCTTCGTTGCGCTCGTTACTGTAGGAAGCGAAACCGTCAATATCCGATACCGCTATTCCGGCGTCGTCGGCGGCTTTCCTGATAGCCTCGCAGGCAAGCCGGAACTCACTTATCGGCGCTTGCCCGCGCTTGTAGTAAGTCGTTTCGCCGATTCCGACGATCGCAACCTTGTCTTTGATAGTGAATTCTTCTGTTGCCATGGGTTTTTACGCGAAGACCTCCATATAGCGCAGACATGCCGTGCTTGAGAACCTTGGCGCTTGACCAGAAAACGGCAGGTCGGCCCGCGTGACTAACGGATGCCGGGCGTCGAGCATCCGCGACTACATCAACGACGGCGGTGTGGTGACGGGGAAATGTTGTCGGGCGGGACGCGGCGGCGCGAGCTTCGCGGCTACTTCTTCGCCTTGCCGGCGACCAGTCGCAGAGCCGCGCGTGCGATATACAGTTCCTCGTCGAGCGGGATGACGTGGACTTCGACCGGTGAACTGTCGGTCGAGATTCGTTGCTCGCGTCCGATCGCGGCGCGGTTTTGCGCCGAGTCGATCTCGATCCCCATCCATTCGAGACCGGCAAGAATCCGTTCGCGCAACCACTCGGCGTTTTCTCCGATTCCTCCGC
>JBJKQX010000427.1:0-2973 GCA_046704965.1 Binataceae bacterium (SeqCode) | reverse complement strand
GTACGAGGTAACCGGCGTCGGTCCGCTGCGCACGCATTTTGAGCTCGCGGCGCGCCGTGGCCTGACCAAGTTCGTCGGGCGTGAGCGTGAGATAGAGGCGATGCGCAACGCCTTGGAGCTTGTCCGCGCGGAGCGCGGACAGATCGTCGCCGCGATGGCGGAGGCGGGCGCCGGCAAGTCGCGGCTGTTCTTCGAGTTCAAAGCGGCGCTTGCAGCGGACTGCAGATTGCTCGAAGCCTACTCGGTCTCGCACGGGAAAGCCTCGGCGTACCTGCCGGTGCTCGAGCTCCTGCACTCGTACTTCGACATCAAGCCGGAAGACGACGCGCGGACGCGGCGCGAGAAGGTCAACCGACGAATTGTGACCCTCGATCCCGCTCTCCAGGACACGCTGCCCTATCTGTTTGCGCTGTTCGGGATCGTCGAGGGCGAGGACCCGCTCGCCCAGATGAACGCGCAGATCAAGAAGCGGCGCACGCTCGACGCGATCAAGCGGATACTCTTGCGCGAGTCGCTCGACCAGCCGCTGATCGTGATTTTCGAGGACCTCCACTGGATCGATGAGCAGACCCAGGAGTTTTTGAATGTGCTGGCCGATTCGATTGCGAATGCCAGGGTCCTGCAGTTGGTGAACTACCGCCCGCAATACCGTCACGAGTGGGGCAGCAAGACCTACTACACGCAGCTTCGTCTCGACCCGCTGGGGATGGAATCCGCCGACGAGATGCTTGCCGCGCTGCTCGGTGACGGAGACCAACTGGCGGCCCTCAAGCGGACGATAATCGAACGCACCGAGGGCAATCCGTTCTTCATGGAAGAGACGGTGCAGGTGCTGCTCGACGAGGGCGCGCTGGTACGCAACGGCGCGGTGCATCTCACGAAGCCCATCGGCGAGTTGAAGATTCCGCCGACCGTCCAGGGAATCCTCGCCGCGCGCATCGACCGGCTTCCCGCCGACGAGAAAGATCTGCTCCAGACCCTCGCGGTGATGGGCAAGGAATTCACTCTGGGACTGGTGCGCGCGGTCCGGGCGAACCCTGACGACGAGCTCAACCGGATGCTCAACAGTTTGCAGCTTTCCGAGTTCATCTACGAGCAACCGACGGTCGGCGACGTCGAATACACTTTCAAGCACGCGCTTACCCAGGAGGTCGCCTACAACTCAGTGCTCATTGAGCGGCGCCGGCAGCTGCACGAACGAATCGGCACGGCGCTCGAGAAGCTCCACGCAAATTCGATCGACGACCATCTGGCCGAACTGGCGCATCACTACGGTCGCAGCACCAATTTCGATGCCGCGGTGCAATACCTGACGAGCGCCGGCAAACAGAAGATGGAAGAGGCGCGGCAGGCCGAACAGAAACAAACGAACCTTCAAATCGAGGACGAGGTCGCCAGACTTGCGGCGATTCGAGCCACCCGCGACAAAACCTTGGCCGCCGCTCGTGGAACCGGCGCGGTTCTCGATTCGGTCGATTCGATTTGGCGCTATCCCGTCAAATCAATGGCCGGTGAAGAAATGCAGTGCGCGAAACTGACACCGCGAGGCGTGCTCGGGGATCGCGTTTACGCGTTGGTTGAAAAGTCGTCGAATCGCGTAGCCACTGTGCGAACGTGGGCGGCGGCTCTGTTTAACTACCGCGTGCAATTTGTGAGGGAGCCCGAACGGGACTCGCCCGTCCCGGATCTGCTGATCACTATGCCCGACGGCGTCACGCTCAACTCCACCGACTCCGACGTCGACCAGCGACTGTCGGCCGCCTTTGGCCGCGGCCTTACGTTGACGGCGACCGCGCCGCCCGGTCTTCTGATGGAGGTTCCCGCGGGAGCTTTTCCCGCGGGAACCTTGGCCGAGGAATTAAAGAATATTACCGACGTCCCGATCGCCGCCGGCGCGCCTGCCGGTGCCTTCGTCGATTTTGGATGCGTGCACCTGATCGCGACTTCGACGCTCGATCACTTGCAGGCGATATATCCAGCGGGGCGGTTCGACGTCCGGCGGTTCCGGCCCAACATCATGGTCCGTTCGCACGGGGAACCGTTCGAAGAGAACTCGTGGGTCGATCGGACGCTTGCGATCGGTGACGAGGTTGTCCTGCGTATCACGGTTCCGTGTCCGCGATGCGTGAACACCCTGCTGCCGCAGGGCGATTTGCCGCACGACCCGGGCATCCTGCGCGCGATCGCCCAACACAACATGCGAGAGGTTCTGAATCTTGGAACACTCCCTTGCGCTGGAGTGTATGCCGACGTCGTGATACCCGGCACCATTCGCCGTGGCGATGCGGTTCAATTCCTCGACTGAGCACCGACCGACAAGGAAAGGCCTCACGGTCCTGTCGCCCCCGGCACCCAGCCGCAGGGTAAGCGCGGTGAGGGCTACACCACGCTCGCCGACGTCTACAACAGGTTCACCGAGGGCTTCGACACCCCCGACCTCAAAGACGCCAAAGCCCTGCTGGAGGATCTGGGACAGTAATATGCGATGTTCCAAGTGCGGTGTTGATAGCGCGCCCGACGCAAAATTTTGCGCGGACTGCGCCGCAGCACTACGACGGTTACGTCGATTTATAAGCTAGCTGCCATAATTGACATTTATCCGCTATCGGAGCTTAAGATCCGTTTCGCAGCGCGATAACCGCCAGGAGGTCTTTCCATGGCCAGAGTAATCGACGCAGACGGTCACGTGGTCGAGCCGCGAGCCGTCTGGACCGAGTACATCGAGCCCCGGTTTCGCGATCGCGTCATCCAGATTCGCCGTAATCGCGAGGGCGCCGACGAACTCTGGATCAACGGAGAGAATCGCAGTCGCCCGTCATTGCCGGTCGCAGCCTCGATGATTCCGGGCGGCCTTCAGGACCTGGATCGTGCCCGCTCTCTCACGTGGGACGACGTTCCACCCGGCGCGTGGGACCCCGACGAGCGCATCAAGGTGATGGATGCAGAAGGGATCGACGTTGCGGTGCTGTACCC
>JBJKQX010000426.1:0-6694 GCA_046704965.1 Binataceae bacterium (SeqCode) | reverse complement strand
ACACCATGACGCTCCCGATCGTTCTTTGCTCGGGTTCGGCGACTACCCAGATATTGCGTCGAAAGTAATCGCTCGGCTTCATCCTGAGCGGGAACGTCCATCCCAGATGCTCATATTTCTCGTCCATCCGGTCCATGATGTAGGGTGCCCATCCGCATCCGGCCTCAACGCACAGCACCTTCAGGCGCGGGAAGCGATCGAACAGACCGTCCGCCACCATCGTCATCATCGCGGGCACAATCTGCGCAAAACCGCCGAGCGCAAATCCGTACACCGCGCGAAACTCCCCCGGCTTGTAGAAATTGCCCAGCAGCCCCGGCGCCCGATTGAAGCGCACTATCACGTGCAGACATACGGGAATCCCGGCGTCCTCGCATTCATGCCAGATGGGATCGAAGATGTAATCCGAAAAGCGCTTGTCGTTAATCGGCTCAGGCGGCAGGAAGATACCCTTGAAGCCCGCCTTCAGGCATCGTCTAAGTTCCGCGAGCGCCTCGTCCGGGTCCTGCAGCGCCAGATGCGCGATCGGGATCATCCGTGAGCGGTCGCGCGAGGCGAAATCCTCCAGCCATCTGTTGTAAGCGCGCGCATAGGCCGACGCGAGACCGGCGTCCGCAACATCCCAAAGGATGCCGACCGTCGGGAACAGCACTCCAGCGTCCACCTGCCACGAATCCAGGAGCTTGAGGCGTTCGTCGGGAAGGTAGCTTGCGGGCGGACAACCCTCCGCGTAACTGACCGCGCCCGGTGTCAGAAGCTTGCGCCGATCGACGTCCACGCCGCCCAGTCCGCCAAGCGTGCCGCGCAGCAGCGGCTGATTGTCCACCATCAGGACTTCCATCCCGTCCGTCTGGTCGCGAACTATACGGATAGCGCGGTCGCGGTAACGCGGATCGATATATTTCTCCCACAGGTCCGCGGGCTCCATCACGTGCGAGTCGCAATCAACAACCGGACCGGAGACATCCATGCGGCAAGCTCCCTCTTTTGTGCTTCTAATTAATGTTCAGTAGTGAAACGCGTCCTCGCGCAGTCAAACCGGACGCCCGAATGTGCGTCGTCACCGTTGACATTGTCTCGCGCGTAATCGATGCAATCACTGCGCATCCGCAAGAAAGACGTCCACGTAGCAGATTTCTATCAACGCTTCGCGGCCTTGGTACTCCGGGTGCCCTTGGCACTCGGTTATTTCAGCTTTTACCATGGGAAGGCTCAAGTAATCGTACTCCGAGTCCCATTGGAAAAATTCGATGAACGCGAATGACAGACCCGACGTGGATATCATCTCTTCCTTGTTCCACGACCTGTCCATATCGCTAACCATGACCGGAATGGCGTCCGAGTATATCGGCCTTGGCTTGACTACTATGGCGGGTATGCTGTCCAGGCCCATGGCACGGTCAAAGTCGAACTCTATTTCGAGGGGGTGGCAAACCAGAGCGAAAAATAACCGCATGTCGATAATTTCAAAGCTGTAGAGGGGCTCGCACTCGGACAAGTCCTTCACTGTTCCGCAGAAATACACGTTCCACAGATGGCACTTTGCGTCGCGATAGCGAAAGAGAACCGACCTTATATTTTCCACGCGCGCCTATCTCCTTCGAGGTAACACAGGATAACACCGAACCCACTCTTAGTCTGACACTCCCAAGGTGTCTTTGCGCAGTCTGGGTCTATTACTCCTCTTCCGCGCTGAAATCCGACGGATACGAAGTGATCTCAAGGCCCGCTCTGTACGTGTTTACAATTTCCATCGCGCGACGAGAAATGCCGACGCTCGCCATCGGCGTGTCGAAGAAAACCGCGACGTCTATCAGGACGGTGGAATTGGCGGGTAGTCGCCGGACCAGATCGCCGGGTGGCAACCGACCTTTTAAGCCTTCCAGATGATCGAGCACCGGTGCGTCCTCCGAAACGCCGGAATCCAGCCGCCACACGGTTTCTGACCAGGGCGGCCAGCCCGATTTTTCAAGGACATGCGGCTCGCCTTTGTTGTGCGAGCCTCCCGAAGGTTGCAGGCCGAGGGCTGACGATAGCTGGTCGAGACTCAATGACGGGTTACACACCAACAGGGAAACGTAAAACGTTTTCATGAGCAGCGGCGCCCTCCTCAACCGCGGGCCATAGCCTAGGGCTCGTGCGTAGTGGATATTCGGTGTTCCCAATGGAGCGCGCGGTCAGCCGACCATTGCGCCTAGTATGAAAAAGAACATCGCGACCACGGCCAGCGCGACGACCAGCATCAGGCATCCGGCCTGCCGATCCGCGCTCGATTGTTCCTCGGGCGAAAGCTCACGTTCCTGATGGGCCGAGTGGAAGCCGCTATGGTGCCCCGTGCGCGAGGTGTAATACATCCCGGTGCCCGGAATCCCGACCGTTCGGGTCACGCCTCTTGAGCCGAGCGTCACATGAGCGCCGCGCACGCCCATGGTCAGGCTCGGCCCCGATTTCGAAAGATTGACCGAAAGTCCCGGAAAGATTTTGGCTCGTCGATAGAATCGGAAACTGCCCATCGTATCCCCCCGTTCAAGTCCGCTGTCACGTTGTCATGCTTGTCTGCGCGTGCGGAAAAATTCGCGAAGCAACCCGGCGCACTCCGGCTCCATCAGCCCCGCGTAAACCTCGATCGAATGGTTGAGCCGCCCGTCGCGCCCGATATCGAATACCGAACCAAGCGCACCGGCCTTCGCGTCTCGCGCGCCATACTTGAGTATCGCGATACGCGCATTGATCGCCGCGCCCACGCACATCACCCATGGCTCCAGCGTCACGTACATCGTCGCGCCCACCAGCCGATAAGTGCCGAGGGCAGATGCGGCCTCGCGGAGCGCAATAATCTCCGCATGCGCCGTCGGATCTTTCAGTGCGATCGGCCGATTGTGGCCCCGTCCCACGATTCGCCCGTCATGCACTATCACTGCGCCCACCGGCACTTCGCCCTGCGCGGTGCCCGCGCGCGCCTCGGCCAGCGCCTCGCGCATGAACCCGATGTCGCTCTCGCTGAATTTCCCTGTCGCGACCACCTGAACCGAAATACTACGACGTAGTCTCGTCCGCGCGCCACCGGCGTCGCAAACGGCATCGACGGATCGCGACAACCGCTGGCGCGTCCCGAGCGATGGCTCGTGCGGAGGCGTTGCGAACACTCGCCAAGGCTGCGAGTTGCTGCCCGGTTGCCGCCCGCTCGCAAGTTTGGCAACTTCGAATAATGCGTGGGCGATATTGGCGCTGGCTCCGGCAAGGCGTCGCTTGCGCTCTTTTGTGAACTATGGAAATCGAAGAAATTCTTCCGCAGGAACTCAAAAGTCGTCTCGAACAGGGCGATGGGCCGCTCGTGCTCGACGTGCGCGAGGCGTGGGAAGTCGAACTGGCGTCGATTCCCGGCGCGACGCATATCCCGATGGGCGACATTCCATCGCGTCTTTCGGAACTTGACCCCGAGCGCGCAACCGTCGTGATCTGTCATCATGGCGTCCGAAGCGCCCAAGTGGCCGTTTACCTGGCGGGGCAGGGCTTCGAGCGGGTCGCGAATCTTTCGGGCGGAATCGACGGATGGTCGCTCGCGGTTGACCCCCGCGTGGCACGCTACTAATGCAACTTTCACTTTCACTCACGCGACCAGTCATCGCTCACACGCGGGCAGAGGCGCTATGAACTATCTCGCAGCCGCAATCCAGATGACGGCCGGGTCGAACAAGGCCGAAAACATCGAGCGTGCCGAACGCTTGGTGCGACTCGCCGCCTCGCGCGGCGCGTCGCTTGTCACGTTGCCCGAGACCTTCAACTGGCGCGGCCGGCGCGAGGAAGGCCCGCAGGCCGCGGAAAGCCTCGAAGGCGAATCGGTCAGCCGGATGGCGCGGCTTGCGCGCGAACTGGGTGTTCATATCGTGGCGGGATCGATAACGGAGCACGTCTCCGAGGAGACGCGGACGTACAACACCTCCGTGCTGCTGGGTCCCGACGGTTCGAGGGTCGCGACTTATCGCAAGATTCATCTGTTCGACGTCGACCTGCCGGGTCGCGTCGCGTTCAAGGAATCCGCGGCCAGGTTGCCGGGGGCAGACGTGGTTTGCGCGGCCACTCCGCTCGGCGCAATCGGGCTAAGCGTATGCTACGACGTGCGCTTCCCGGAACTTTATCGCCGTCTCGCCTTCGCCGGCAGCAAGATTATCATCGTGCCCGCCTGCTTCACTTTTCCGACCGGCGAGGCGCATTGGGAACCGCTGATACGCGCCCGCGCGATCGAGAATCAGGCCTACGTGATCGCTCCCGCGCAGTTCGGACCCAACGTGCACGGCTACAGCGACTACGGAAACTCGATGATCGTCGATCCGTGGGGACGGGTGCTGGCGCGTGCCTCCGACCATGAAGACGTAATCGTCGCGACTATCGATCTCGACTATCTCGACCGCGTTCGTCACGAACTTCCCGCGCTCGCCCACGCCCGCCTCGTACACTGAAATAGCTATTTCACCGAACATAACTTCGCTACTCTGGGCTGTGACCATCTTTCAAGGTCGCTAGCCTCCTTCGCCGATCGCGCATCAGCCGCGGTCAGTTCGATCTGACCAAAGACGTTCTCCGCATTGGTTTCGATCGAATCCGCTTACGCCGAATAAATTTTATTTCTCGAAAGAAATATCCACTGAGTTGCTTGAAATTCCTCGTAACAACGTCTACAAATCGTTAAGGAACATGACAGACAGTTAAGACGTTAATTGCGACATAAAGCAAAAGAAAGGTTAGACGAGTGCCCGGCGTATCGTTGCACGACTTAATCGAAGCACTGGCCAACTCGGTAACTGAAGCGCAGGACCGGGTTGAGCGCTTTCAGATATCCAATCTCGGGCGGTACTTCGACGAGAACAAACGTCCAGTGCGCGTTGAGATGCGAGTTCCGTCGCTTCGCCCCAACGCCGAGCCCGGCGAAGAAGATATCATCGCTGCGCCACTGTTGGCGCTGGTGGGGATGGTACGACTGGCTATCAAGGACGTCGAGATGTCGATGGAAGTTGATATCGGCGACTTGAGCGCAATCGGGGAAGCTTCATCCGATAAACCAGGTACCGCTGACGTCGAAGGTGCGAAGCAAGAGTCTCGAGCTGAAACCGGATGGGGTGCGCAGCCCCCGAGAAAAGCTATCACTGTCGACGTTCAATCACCTGCCAGTCGGGACCGGCCGGCGATGGCCAAAGTGTCGCTGCGCGTGGAAAGCCAGGAGCCGACTGAAGGTCTGGCGCGAGTGCTCATGATGCTCAACCAGCGCATCGGTCCGATTGGTCCCGTTGCAACCGATAAGCCGGATAACGGCGAGAATGAAGGCTAAGTAGCGCGCCGATAGCGCGCCCTGCAAAAGGAGGACAACAATGGCATTGCCAAACATGGGAGACCAGTTTCGAGGCCTTCCGATGGCCGATCTGATAGGCGGCCCGTTGGCGGCAGCCGCGGATGCGCAAGTCAAACTGGCAAACGACACCGCCAACTTTATCAAGGTGATCGGCTTTCTACCGCCGACCAAGGACGGCGAAGAGGTCGGCGAGGTACGCAATGTGCTGTTTCGCTTTGACCGGCCCGCCACTGCCGCCGAACAGGTCCCGCCCGGAACCCCGATTCCGGTCGAGACAGTGGATCTCCAGGTGCCGCTGCTCGCTATCGTGAAGGTCCCCAGTCTCGCTATCGACACTGTCAACATCACCTTCGATATGGAAGTCAAAAACAGCGAGACTGATAAGAGCTCCTTCGACGCCGCGGCGAAAATGTCGGCTCAAGCTCAGGTCGGATGGGGGCCCTTTTCGGTCAAGGTCAACATCACCGGCTCGGTGTCTTCGCACAAGGAGAACACCCGTCAGAGTGACCAGTCGGCAAAGTACCAGGTACAGGTGAACGCCCAGGACAAGGGTATGCCGGAGGGGCTCGCGCGCGTGCTGGACATTGTGCAGTCTTCCATCGCGCCGCGGCAAATCTCCAAGGCCACGCCTCCGGTGCCACCTCCTCAGCCTCCTGCAGGAAACTGAGAAGCGCGGTCCAATACCGCTGCGATTTACCGCTAACGCCGGCGTCGTCGCGCTCCGACGGCGCCGGCGCGCCCGGATGAAGGCTTTATGCACGACTTGTCAGACGTCGGCTATGTGTTCCGTATCGCGGTTGGCAGCAGAGATCCGCAGAACCTGACCCCTGAGAACGAGATACAGGCAGCGGTCGATCTGCTCAATCGATGTCTCGGTGTGTCGCCGCGCGGTCGTATCGTCGGAATAGAAAAGACCTTCAACCTGATCAATATCGGTGAGCATCAGGTGGTCTTGCAATCGATCATTTATCATATCGGCTTCGCGCGGAAACCGTACTGGCTCACCATGGAAGAGCGACGAAACGGGACCCGCTGAGGGCCCTGGCGCCGGGCGTGGGACACGGAATTATGCCAAGGATCGCTCTTGATGAGTTTCTGCAGAGGCTTCAAAACTCAGTAGCGATAGCCCAGCTCAATATAGAGCACGGCAACCGCGGCCGTCTCGAACGTTTGGTCGAAATGGATCGCGAAGGTCGCCTCGGGGCCCTGACCTGGTCATTTGTCGTCGATGGCGACGATGCGGGCGGGCCCAATAGCCGCACTGTGCGATTACCCATAAGTACGCTGCGACGACACTTGGCGACTCGCGTTGCCGAATTCTCGATTGACATGAAAGTCACGGTGGAG
>JBJKQX010000425.1:0-5109 GCA_046704965.1 Binataceae bacterium (SeqCode) | reverse complement strand
TGACGCCGTTTGCACGGCACGAGCATCAGGGGACGTGAACGGATATTAAGAACTGTTCGGCGATAGATTCGAGAGATCAACGACGTGACCTCTACCACCCAGAGCTTTCTTGAAGCCCTTGCGATCGTCCTGTGCTCTGCGGCGCTCGTCGCCGCGGTGTTCAGGCGTCTCAGGCAGCCGACTCTGGTCGGGTATCTGTTTGCCGGGGTTCTTATCGGACCGCACACGCCCTGGCGCCTGATAAGCAACAGCGCGACGCTCGAAGGGTTGTCCGAACTGGGTCTTATCCTGGTCATGTTTTCGATCGGACTCGAGTTCACGTTCCGACGGCTCGCACGCGTAATCCCGTCGGCCGGGCTTGCGGGGCTGATCGAGATCAGCCTGATGATGTGGCTCGGTTACGCGCTCTCCGTGTGGCTCGGTCTGGACGCAACTTCGAGCATCTTCATGGCCGCGATGGTGGCGATATCGAGCACCACGATCGTTGCCAAGGCGTTTTCCGATGAAAGAGTTCGGGAACGCTTTACCGAACTGGTGTTCGGGATTTTGCTGGTCGAAGACCTGGTAGCGGTGATTCTGCTCGCGGCCTTGGCCACTCCATTGACGGGGCATGTGTTCGGCCTCTCGGGCGCACTGCGCGCGGCGGGAAGACTGGCCATATTCCTTGCCGCGCTGGGTGTTGCGGGGCTGCTGTTGATTCCACGCGCAATCGGTGGTGTCGCGCGCCTTCGCCATCGCGAAACCCTGCTGGTTTCGAGTCTGGGCATTTGCTTCGCGCTCGCTTTCATCGCGCACTACCTTGGCTATTCGTCGGCGTTGGGTGCCTTCGCCGCCGGGACTTTGATAGCAGAGTCGGGACAGGCGCAGGCGGTCGAGACGTTGATAGGCGGCGTGCGCGACGTGTTCGCGGCGGTTTTCTTCGTCGCGGTAGGGATGCTTATAGATCCGGCGCTGATTGGCGCGCACTGGCCCATCGTGCTGGCGTTCGCCGCTCTGGTGATGATCGGCAAATTCGTTGGCGTCGCGAGCGGCTCCTTTCTGGCCGGCAACTCGATTCGCTCCTCGGTGCGGGCCGGCATGAGCCTTGGCCAAATCGGGGAGTTCTCGTTCACGATCGGCGCACTCGGTCTCACGCGCCATCTCCTGCCGCTTTACCTGTACTCGGTTATCGTCGCGGTTTCGGGCCTGACCGCCTTCGTAACGCCGTGGTTCATTCGAGGCTCGGCACGAGTGGGCGAGGGCATCGACCGCCGGCTCCCCGCGCCGCTTCAGACCTTCGCGGCGTTTTACGCGGCATGGTTCGAACGCTTGCGAAGGCGGCATCGGACGGGCGCGGGCACTTCCGAGATCCGGCGACGGTTCGGATGGCTGATGCTCGACGCTGCCATTATCGCGGCTATCGTTATCGTGGCCTCAGTCGAGTCATCCGACTTGCTGCTGATGCTCAAGAACGCCTTCGGCCTTGAACGTCCGTTTGCACACGCCGCTCTGGTCGTCGGCACCCTCATCATCGCTGCTCCGTTCTGTCTCGGGCTCGTCAACCTGGCCCATCGGATCGCGATCATGCTGGCAACGGCGGTGATGCCGGTGGCGCGTGATTACAATCTTGACCTCGGACAGGCGCCGCGCGGTCCGCTTATTCTGGCAATTCAGCTCGGAATCGTACTTGGCGTTAGTGTTCCGCTGCTCGCATTGACGCAACCGTTCCTTCCACCGCTTAGCGGCGCTGTGGTGCTCGCACTGGTGGTGCTCCTGTTCGGCATCATCTTCTGGCGCGCGGCGACCGGTTTCGAGGGCCACGTGCGGGCAGGCGCCCAGATGGTGGTGGAAGTGCTCGCCGCGCAAAGTCGTGCGGATCAGGGTCTCTCGCTCGATACGGTGCGGCAGATGCTGCCCGGGTTCGAGTCGCTCACGCCGGTTACCGTGGATGGGCGAAGCGAGGCTACCGGCAAGAGCCTTGCCGAACTCAATTTGCGCGCGATCACCGGCGCAACCGTTATCGCGATTGTTCGCGACGGACAGGAGATGGTTATTCCGACCGCCGCCGAGGTGCTTCGTGCCGGCGACGTGGTCGCGCTGGCTGGCTCGGAAGAGGCAATCACAGCCGCATTGAAGTTGATCGGCTCGCGGGCTCCCGGTCTACCGGGCGCGGGACCGCGAACCGACGCATGAAGTGCCCGTCCCGGCACTGTACAATCAAAGTCACTGAGACAGTTTTAGACTTACGGAGGCGGGGCGGAGGCAAATGGCTCTACGGATAGAGGACTACGCGCTTATAGGTAACACGCATACCGCCGCACTTGTGGGCCGTGACGGCTCGATAGACTGGCTCTGTATGCCCAGGTTCGACTCGGGTGCGTGCTTTGCCTCGCTGATGGGTGGTCGGGAAAACGGACGATGGCTGATCGCGCCGCGCGGCAAAATTCGCAAGGTAAAGAGGCACTATCGCGAAAGCACGCTCGTGCTTGAAACGGAGTTCGAGACCTCGGAAGGGGTCGTGGCGATCACCGATTTCATGCCTATCCAGCAATCGGTCAACCAGATCGACCTGGTGCGCATCGTCGAGGGCCGCAAGGGAACCGTGACGATGCAGATGGAAGCGATCTTCCGTTTCGACTACGGGAACATCATTCCGTGGGTGCGCAGGCGTGATCACGAGCTAAGCGCCGTAGCGGGACCCGACGCGCTGCGCCTGCGCTCTCCCGTCAGGATGTACGGCAAGGACTTCCGCACCATGGCCGAATTCACCGTGAGCGAACGCCAGACTATCCCGTTCACGCTTACGTGGTACCCGTCGCATGCTCATGAGCCCGGCCGCAGGCATCCTGTTCATATGCTCGGCGAGACAGAAACGTGGTGGCGCAAGTGGGTAGCGCAGTGCACTATCGCGGGCGGCCCGTGGCGAGACGCAATTGTGCGCTCGTTGATCACTCTGAAGGCGCTGACTTACAGCCCGACCGGTGGAATCGTTGCGGCGCCGACCACGTCGCTTCCGGAATTTATCGGTGAAAGCCGCAATTGGGATTACCGTTACTGTTGGTTACGTGACGCCACCTTTACCCTGTACGCGTTGCTGGTTGCCGGCTACACGGAGGAAGCTCGCGCGTGGCGCGAATGGTTGCTGCGCGCGGTGGCGGGCGAACCGCGCCATCTGCAGATAATGTACGGGCTCGCGGGCGAACGCCGTCTGACCGAAATCGAGATTCCCTGGCTAGCGGGTTACGAAGCAAGCCGACCGGTTCGTATCGGCAACGCCGCGCACGACCAGTTTCAACTCGACGTCTATGGCGAAGTGCTCGACGTGATGCATACCGCCCGCTCTCACAATATCGAACATGACGCCGACGCGTGGGAAGTTGTGAAAGTGATAATGGACTTCCTCGAGACGGGATGGCGCGAGCCGGACAATGGTATCTGGGAAGTCCGCGGGCCGCGCCGCCACTTCACCCTGTCGAAGGTGATGGCATGGGTCGCGATGGACCGGGCCGTCAAGGCGGTCGAACGGCACGGACGTATCGGTCCGGTCGAGAAATGGCGTCAGCTTCGCGACGAAATCCGCAAGGATGTGCTCGAGCGCGGTTTCAATCGCGAGATCAACGCATTCGTGCAGTACTACGGGGCAAACACGCTCGACGCGTCGGTGCTCCTGATGTCGCTGGTCGGGTTTCTGCCGGCTTCGGACCCGCGCGTCGTAGGCACAGTGGAGGCGATCGAACGCGACCTGATGCGCGACGGTCTGGTGCTGCGCTACGGATCGGATTCCGGCGTCGACGGATTGGACAAGGCCGAAGGAGCGTTTCTCGCCTGCACGTTCTGGTACGCGGACAATCTCGTGCTGATGGGCCGCTACGACGACGCGCGCGGAATCTTCGATCACCTGCTGTCATTGAGAAACGACGTAGGATTGCTCTCCGAGGAATACGATCCCGAGGCGAAACGGATGCTTGGCAACTTCCCGCAGGCGTTCTCTCATGTCGGGCTGGTCAACACCGCTCACAACCTGACCGTCGCCCGCGGTCCCGCACATAATCGCGCGACCGCCTGAAGCTTACGCTGCAGAGTCGCCCAAAATCCTATTGACGGCGGCTGTGATGGCGCACGACGTTCGAATAAACCTCAAGCGTTTCGCGCGCTGCCTTTTCCCACGAGAAATGCGTCGCGCGTTCCTTTGCCCGGCGGCGAAATTCGAGCCTGAATTGCTCGTCGCGGGCTGCGCGGCGAAGCAATCCGGCCAGATCTTCGGGGTCTTCGATTCGGAACGTCTCGCCGCCGCTGCCGAGTACCTCCGGAAGCGAGGTCGCCCGGGCTGCCATAACCGGACATCCGGTCGCCATCGCTTCGCACAGTTGCAGGCCGAAACCTTCGTATCTGCTCGGATAGACGAAACATAACGCCTCGGCGTAAAGCGCCGGAAGTTCGTCGTCATCCACGGGTCCGATAAACCGCACACGGTCTGCCAGGGGGCTGATGAGGCGTTTCCATTCAGAAGGTATTTCAGCGTCCCTTGCGCCGCCGGCAACGACCAGTCCCACGTCCGGCAGTTTTGCGCGCACAAACGCTTCGAACAGGAATGGCAAATTTTTTCTCGTCTCCCGGCTTCCCACGTAAAGCAGATAGCGCTCGGGCAGCAGGTATCGGCTGCGCACTCGCGCTCGTGATTCGGAAGAAACCTGCGTGTGGAACCGCGAGTCGGCTGCCTCGTGGATAACGGCAATCCGTTCAGGGGGGATTTTCAGATGTTGAACGAGATCCTGCTTCGAGTAATGGCTGACCGTAATGAATTGTTCGGTGCGCGTTCGAGCAATTCTCTCATGAATGGCGACATTGAGGTTTCCGGGCGAAAGTCGCCTTCGCCATCCCATCTGAGGTACGTACATCAACTCCTTGATCGCGTCGTGTATTGTCATCACGCGCGGCACGGGCGAGAGCCACGGCAAACCGTAATGAAATGGCGTGTGAAGCAGATCGACTCTGTCGCGTGCGCATTGGCGCGGCAGCCATACCTGTTCCCACGCCCAATACGGCATCGGCGGGGCCTTCACGACTCGATAGGTGCCTGCAGAGAGGCGCCGCAAATGGCTTTCGCGCGGAGGACTTTCGACATAGAGG
>JBJKQX010000424.1:0-4413 GCA_046704965.1 Binataceae bacterium (SeqCode) | reverse complement strand
AAATTGGATAACTATTCTACTTTCCCTCTTGAGGGATCGCGGGATATTCTTTCAGCACACTGGAATGCATATGTCGTAGCGGTGCCCTCAGAGAACGAAAAAGTTAACGCGACTGTTCGTCGCCTCGCGCGTGAAGCCGCACTTGTACCGCGAAGGCTCTGAAACAAATTGCGAGCGTGACGAAAGGGGAGCGCAATTCGCATGACGCCCCGCCGTGTAGCAATAGTTAGCGATTTTGCTGAGGAGCGATGGTTCAGCATGGACCTGGTCGCCGAGATGCTGACGCAGCATCTCGCCCGCGACCACTCCGGAACAGTCGAGGCAGTCAAGGTATGTCCGAAATTCGTCCGTCTGCTGAGCCACGTACCGATTATCGGTAAACGACGAACGGCGTCTTCCGCGGAGCGATTCATCAATCGTTTTGTTAACTATCCTCGATGGCTTCGAAAGCACCGTACCGAATTCGACCTGTTTCACGTGGTCGATCACAGCTACGGGGAACTGGTCCATTATCTGCCACCGGAACGGACCGTCGTGACATGTCACGATCTGGACGCCTTCAATTGTCTGTTGAAGCCGGAACACAACGGACACTCCGCGCTCGCAAAATGGGCAGCAAGGCGAAATCTCGACGGACTTCGCCAGGCTGCGAAGGTGAGTTGCAATAGTCACTTCACACGCAACCAGCTGCTGTGGCATGGCCTCGTGCCCGCTGAGCGCACGTCGGTTGTCCACCTGGGCGTCCATCCTGACTGCTCACCGCAGCCGGACGCCTCTGCGGATACGCTGGCTGCTCGGCTGCTCCGCTCGGACAACGGCGGGCTAATCGAGATTTTGCACGTAGGAAGTACCATGCGGCGCAAGCGCATTGACCTGCTGATGCGAATATTCCACGCCCTTAAGGGCGAGTTTCCCGATGCGCGGCTCGTTCGTGTGGGAGGCCCATTTACCGCCCCGCAAGCCGAGACCGCTAGAAAGCTTGGAATAGCCGATAGCATCTCGATTTTGCCGTTCCTCAGCCCGCGACTTCTCGCCGCGGTCTACCGCCGGGCCACTATTCTCCTCGTTACGTCAGAAGCGGAGGGATTCGGCCTGCCTGTAATAGAGGCCATGGGCTGCGGAACCCCTGTTGTGGCCACCGATCTTGGCTCCCTTCGCGAGGTAGGTGGCGACGCGGCGGTCTACTGCGAGAACGGAAACATCGAAGCGTGGACGTCAACGGTGGCCGAAGTGTTGCACGAGCGGGCTACGAAAAAAAAGCGCTGGTCAGAACGTCGCTCCGCGTGCCGGAGACAGGCCGCAAAGTTCAGTTGGTCCGAATCGGCGGCAAGAACGGTCGACCTGTACAGGCAACTCGCGACCTAGCTGCGCGCGGGATGCTCGCCCGCAGCGATGCGATCCCGTCATCAGTCGCGATCTGACTCGCCCGCGGGGACCGCTGGCACCCGCAGTCTCTTCATCGGCCTCGGCACGCTCCGCAAGATCCCGATAGCTTCTGCGAGCTCGGGAATCACGAACCAATGCACTAGATGAGGTGCGGGTAATGCCGATAAGGCAACGGTCCCATGTGCTCTGGCGCGTCGCTCTTAGTTGCGACGCAGCTGTCTTGATAGGCAGCTTGTTCGCTGCCATCTGGATACGATCGCTGTCACCGATCGTAAACAGCTATGGCCCCCTTTATCCGATTGGCAATTACCTTTGGATGTTGTGGGTAATAGTCCCGACGTGGCTGTGGCTCATCAAGCGAATGGGGCTTCATCGAGCCGCATCGCTCGACTCCGTTAGTCACGTACTCACCAAGCTCGGTCGGGTCCAGGTCCTGGGCGCGTTGATTCTTCTTGCGACGGTATACCTTGTGGACCGGTTGGAAGTGAGTCGACTGCTGACGCAGATATTCCTCGCCGTAAGCGCCTGTCTGTTGGTTTCCGAGAAACTGGCGCTTCGGTCGCTGGTCAGATGGGCGCGAAAACACGGCCGATGGTCGACGAAATGGAGAGTATTGGTTGTCAATGGAAACGTGGATCCGGGTCACTATCTGAATCTCTTGCACGACCACCCCAACTGGGCGGTCGAGATAATAGGGCCGGTCCCGCTGGAAGCTCACAGTCCCAGGGTGGTAGTAAACGGACCCGCGCAGGCGCTCGAACCACAGTGGCGGACAATCATGCGGGAGACCGTTATAGACGAGGTGGTCGCGGTCACTCCCTGGCAGGACGCGCCCGAGACGCAAACATTGGCTGAAAGTTGTGTCGAAAGGGGAGTCACCTTTCGAATCATGGTCACGATGCCTCCAGCGGAGGTCGGTCACTACTACGTGGAGAGCCTCGGTGATGGAGCTTACCTGCTCTCGTTGGAAACCGTCCCCCAGGGAACGGTTAGTCTGTTTGCCAAACGCGTCATAGACATTGTCGGCGCATTGGCAGGTCTGACACTGTGTGCAATCGCATACATCTGGTACGGCCTCAGAATAAAAAGAGAGTCGGCTGGATCAGTCCTGTTTAGCCAGGCGCGCGTGGGGCAAAATGGCCGGATCTTCACGCTCTACAAGTTCCGTACGATGTGTGCTGACGCGGAAACGAAACTGTCCGCGCTGCACACACAGAACGAGATGCGCGGTTACATGTTCAAAATGAAAAACGACCCGCGCGTAACGCGCCTGGGCAGAGTTCTTCGTCGCCGCCATATTGATGAACTTCCGCAATTCTGGAATGTGCTGAGAGGCGAAATGAGCTTGGTAGGCACTCGTCCTCCGACGCCAGCCGAGGTCGCTCGATACAGCCCGCGACATTATCGCCGACTTAGCATGAAGCCGGGAATAACCGGTCTTTGGCAGCTGAACGGGAACGGCTCGATAAACGACTTCGAAGACGTCGTACGTTACGACTGCAGGTACATCGACAATTGGTCGCTATGGCTTGACTGCCGAATCCTCGCGAGAACCGCTGCAAAAGTACTGCGCGGCGACGGTTGGTGAAGGGCAAGCTATTTCAGCGAGTGTTGGATGATGGCGCCGGCGCGGCGCCGTCGACGGCTGGTTGTACGCGACACAGTGGAAGCGTAACGGAGAATTGCTATGAAGGTAGTCATACTGGCTGGAGGTCTCGGCACGAGACTGCGTGAGGAAACTGAGTATAAGCCAAAGCCGATGGTCGAAATCGGCGGACGACCGATTCTTTGGCACATAATGAAACTGTATGCGTACTATGGGTACAACGACTTTATAATTTGTCTGGGCTACAAAGGCGACGTAATCCGCGACTATTTTGTCAACTATGAGATTCGAAATCGCGATTTCACGGTCACGCTCGGGTCCCGCGAACTCAAAATACATAACAATCATGCTGAAGATGGATGGCGCGTAACGCTTGCCGAGACGGGCGAGAAGACGCAGACGGCGGGAAGGCTGAGGCGCGTCGCGGGATACGTCGGCGATGAGGCCTTTTTGATGACGTATGGCGATGGTGTCGCCGACGTTGACATCCCGAGGCTGGTGGCGTTCCACCGACGCCAAAATAAGCTCGCTACTGTGACGGCCGTGCGTCCGTCCTCGCGCTTCGGTGAACTGTCGATCAAAGACGGCAGAGTTACCGCGTTTCATGAGAAGCCGCAGGTGGATTCCAGTTGGATCAATGGTGGCTTCTTTGTCCTCGATCCGGCGGTACTCGATCTAATTGCGAAAGATGAAGACCGGCTCGAAGACACTGTGCTGGGTGCGCTTGCGGATCGTCGGCAACTGGCAGTCTACCAGCATCAGGGGTTCTGGCAGTGCATGGATACGTATCGCGAGATGTGGCTGCTGAACGGATTGTGGGATGACGGTCGCGCGCCATGGAAAGTCTGGCAGGAGAACGGGAACGGATTCTTGGCGCAAAGTCACGGCTAGGGATTCAAACCGGAGAGAAGAATTATGAATCATAAGCCACAGCGAGTTTTGTTGACCGGATCGGATGGATATATCGGATCTGTGATGGGTCCATGGTTGGTCGGGCAGGGGCACGAGGTTGTTGGGATTGATTCGTGTTGGTTCGAGTCGTGCAACCTTCTCCCCGATAGAGTGGCATTTCCGAGGCGGCGAATGGATATTCGCGACATCACTGGCGACGATTTGGAAGGGTTCGACGCCGTTATACATCTAGCCGCGCTGTGTAATGATCCGCTTGGGCAGCTTAACCCCGCGCTTACCATGGACATAAATCACAAGGCTTCTGTGAGGCTTGCGGCGTTAGCGAGAAGTGCCGGGGTGAAGCGATTCCTGTACTCATCGTCGTGCTCCATGTACGGCGCGGCGGGGGACGCGGTTCTGGGTGAAGACGCTCGATTGAGCCCGCTTACGGCTTATGCCTTGTCGAAGGTAAGAGCTGAGGAAGATATCGGTAAGCTCTCGACCGAGGAGTTCAGTCCGGTGTTTATGCG
>JBJKQX010000423.1:0-5354 GCA_046704965.1 Binataceae bacterium (SeqCode) | reverse complement strand
CATATCGCCGGAGTGGGGGCCATGTTGATGGCGTGGGGGCGATCAAGCGGCGTATAGCAACGATTAACGGTTAATACACTTAAGATTCCGAACAGACAGTCTTATGAGTTGCTAAGGGCATTCTTATTGACATCCACGTTCAGGGTCGGGGTTCCTGATAGGCTCCTCTGGCATGCTCGCCATGTCGAGCAGCTTGAACGTTATCAGCAGGTCCTTGGTTCGCGAGCCCGCGCCTCGAGTTTCGCGTTCCCGCAGCCCTTGAAATTTAGGCATCCGGCTTCGTTCGCAGTCGGGAGTATCTCCGGGCCGTTTTCCTATTCCATCCAGATGAGACCCCACTCGTCGAAGCGAACCCGCCTGCGCTCGGGAACGAACAGCGTGGTGTTCGAGGCCTCGATCACCGCGATTCCCTCGATCACGTTGCCGGGGCCGAGTTCGCCCATATCGAAAATCCGCGCCGGATGCCATCTGCCGTGGCGATACACGCGCCGTGTGCCTTTGGACGCACGAGCCGACGGTTCCGGCGGTCCCAGGGGGCGGCGCTCGATGAGAGGTTTGACCTTGGGCACGGTGGCGACGACGGCGACTTCGAGTATCTGGAAGCCCGCCTCCGGGAACCGTGCGCCACTGACGTAGATCCGGGCGTAGAGATCCTCGAACCGCGCGATCAATGCGTCGACATCGGCCGGCGTCTTCATCCGCGGCAATGGCGAGAAAACTTCGACGTCGTCGAGCTGGCCGCCGTAGCGGACAAACGCCACCTGCTGGAGATTGACGCTTGCGCGATCGAAGCCTTCGGCCGTCATCTCCTCGATCGCCTTCTCCTCCATCGCCTCCCACGCGCGGTTTAGACCCTCCACCACCGCCGCCTTGGCGTCCGGTCCCGCGCCCGGCGGCACGAACAGATGGGTCGAGCGCTGATAGCGATGGCTGTAGTCGACCGCGGCGCATCCGAAGGCGGAGAACGCGGCCGCGTACGGGACGGTTACGAGGCCCTTCAGCGTCAGACCCTCGGTGAACCCGCCCATGTGCATCGGGCCCGCGCCGCCGAACGCGATCAGCGTGTAATCCGCCGTGCTGTAGCCTTTTGCCAGCACCAGCGAGCGAATCTGGTCGCGCATTATCGAGTTGATCAGTTGAAGCACGCCCTCGGCTGCCTCGTAGACGTCGAGACCGAGCGGGTCGGCGATCTCCTCACGGAAGCGGCGCAGCGCTTTCCTCTTGTTCAGCTTGATCTTGCCGCCAAGGTAGAAGTCGGGATTCACCATGCCGAGAATCAGATCGCAGTCGACCACGGTCGGAATTTCATTGCCGTGGTCGTAGCAGACCGGACCCGGTTCCGCGCCCGCGCTCTCGGGTCCGAGGATGATGCGCTTGGTCGCGGGGTCGAGCCTGATGTAGGTGCCGGCGCCCGCTCCAACCGAATCTATCGTCACCATCGGCAGGTTGAAGATGAAGCGCGCGAATTCCGGCTCGCGCACCAGCGGGATCTTGCCCTCGGTCACGAGTCCCACGTCGAAGCTGGTGCCGCCCATGTCGGCCGTCACGAGGTTGTCGATTCCAACCGCCTCGCCGAGATATCGCGCGCCGAGTAATCCACCCACCGGCCCGGAGACCACGCTCTCGTACAGACGCGGATAGCGCGCGCCTGCAAGCCCGCCGTATGCGAGCACGGTTTGAAGCGGATACTGCATCCCGGCCCGCTTGAGACGTTCTTCGATATGAAAGAGCTGTTCGCGCACAGGCTCTGCCGCGTAGGCTTGGATGACCACGCTGTTGAGCCGCGCCAGCTCGCGGATGGTCGGGCTTACTTCGCTCGAGATGAAGACCGGTACCTCGCGCCGCATCCGCTTCATCGTCTGCTGTGCAATCCGCGCTGCCTTCTGCTCGTGTTCGGGATTGATATACGAATAAAGGAAGAGGATCGCGATCGCATCCACCCCGGCTTCGATCAGTTCCTTGACCGCCTCGCGAACCTCATGCTCGTAAAGCGGAATCACCGCCTTGCCGAACAGGTCGACGCGTTCGGTCGCGCCCTTTATCAGGTGACGTGGTACCAGGGGCGAATTGTGGACGTGAGTTACGGTGTGCAGCCGATCGGCGTAGGAGTAGCCGGCCACGGTCTGGAACCCCCGCTCGACCACGAAGCTGTCCTCGAAGCCGCGCGTGATAATCAGTCCCACCCGTTTGCCGCGGCGCTGCAACAGCGTGTTCAGCATCGTGGTGCCGGTGTAGATCGAAGCCTTCAGCGGTTCGAGCAGTCCGTCGCTGCCGCCGTTGAGTTTCACGCCCCAGTTGTCGAAGGCGTCTTCGAGCGATTCCCAGAACCCGAGCGATTCATCCTGCGGAGTGGTTGAGGCCTTGCCCACGCTGAAGCGCCCTGCCGCGTCGACCAGCAGGATATCGGTCATGGTGCCGCCCGCGTCGCAGGTAACAATTAGAGGTTGCGCTGTTTCACCGCTCATCGTTTTCGTCCTGTCGAGTTTGCGCGATTGCGCCGGGGGGAACGCGCCGGCAGCGCGCTGAAATCAAAATTCGAGGGCAGGGCCCAGAACTCGCGATAGGTTTGCGCCCACGCGGGCGAGCGCGAAAGGCAATCGACGTACATCGCTGCGGTCTCGCCCTTTATTGCGCCGGCCACGATCCGCTTTCGCTCGGAACGCCACCAATCTTTGACCGGCACCGCGCGCGCGAGCCGTTCCTTCCGTATGCGGCCTCGTAGCGACTCGCTGCGCCGCGCGTCGGCTTTCCATTCGCCCCCCGCTTCTTTGCCTTCCGCGCCGTACAGGCGCCGGGCCGTCCGCGGCGAGACAAAATGGAGATTCACGTCGCGTTCGACGTCGTCGAGCGAGCGCTCGATGGGATCGCCGTACCCACCGCCTCCCGGGAGGTACACCTTTTCGTAAAGTGTTCCTTCCTTGAGCGGCTCGCTGATGTATTGCGCATCTCTGCCGCAAAGGATTTCGCCTTTCACCATCCGTGCGATTTCCGGGCGGGCGGGATCGCCTTCGCCATGCGGAATCGGCAGTCGGGCCGCGATCCGCTGCGCAATATCGGTGTTCTTCGCGAGGTTGATGTAAGCGGGGCCGCCGCCGTAGCCACCGAAGATGCCGTAGTTTGTCGCGATCCTGACCACGCCCGGGATTTGAGAGGTGTAAACGAAATCCGAATTGTGAATCATCCACAGGCTCTCGAAGCAGGCACCGCCACGATGCCTGCCGGCGCCACCCGAATCCGTGACGACCCGCCTCCCGAGGTAAAGATGCGGATAGAGAAGCTCCCACATCTCGGCGTTGCCCTGATCGCCCTCGGGGTTCCATAGCGACCACCCCGCGTCGATGCCGTCCATCGCGCCGCGCGCGCCGCTGGCCGACGCCGTGACTTCCACGTTCACGCCGCCGGTCTGCCGCCCGTACTGGTCCTTGCCGCCCCACTCGACCGCCGTCGTGATATTACCGCCGGTCAGGATTTCCTCGACGTAGCCGCGCGCGTGGGAGCCGCGGCCAAGACACTTGAGGAAGCCGTTGAAGACCGCCATCACGCTGCCCCAGGAAAACCCGGTCGACACGAAATCGTAGTCGGGATTAACGATGGAGCCGCGCGGCAGGTCGAGCTCGACGTTGAGCATGCATCCGCTGTTTGCCCGCCCGTCGGAATCCAGCGTCTGTGCAAGCGTGATCGAGAGGCCGCCATAGATGGAACCAGGCGCCGCGTTGAAGTTATGGAAGCCCCATTTGCTCGCGCCCTCCAGCTTCAGCACCAGGTCGCCCGACGGCTTGACCGTAATCTCGACCGGATAGTGGATTAGTGTGTCCCGATTGGCCTGCGGCAGGACGCCCGGGCGATCCTTCAACAGACTCGAATGGAAGCACGGGTTGCGGTAGCGTCCGGGAATCAGACGCTCGCGCACGCGGGCCAGATGATGGCGGCGGCCCTCCTCGATCAGTTCGCGAATAGCCGCCATGTAGTAGTCGAAGCCGAACTCCGCGATGATCTTCTTCACTTCCTCGCGGATGAAGACGTTGCCGGTAATTCGTGCGCGATCGTCCAGCAGCCAGAACGAAGCGAGCCGCGTGTTGCGCTGGATGCGAAGCTCGTAGTCGCGCCGCAAGCGGTCGTTCAGCGCCACCTTCTCCGCACAAACGTGGATCCCTTCGAGCTGTCGTTCGACCGCGAGCGAGGTCATCCCGCCACCGGGCGTGACGCTGCCGACTTCGAGCACGTGCGTGACGCCCGAGGACCATCCAATAACTTCGCCCTCATGTACGATCGGCGTTGCGAAATAAACGTCGGGCACATGGACGGCCGATATGAGGACGTCGTTGTTCGCGAAATGCTCGCCCTCGGCGATCCCGGGGTCGTCCTCGTAGCCGTTGGCGATCATCCACTTGATGAAGTTCCCCATCACGCCGATGTGGACCATGATCCCGGTCGAGAACACGACCGAGTCGCCCTCCGGCGTGTACAGTGCGAACGACAGCTCGCCCTCCTCGCGCGTCATCACCGAGGACGAGATCTGTTTGGCGACCTCGCGCGCGGCGATCACGCTCGAAAGCAGCCTCGCGTGGAACAGCTCAAAGCGAAGCGGGTCCTTCTCCTTGAGGGTTAGCTCGCGAAGCCCGTGATAGTGGCCGGTCTCCTGCCACAGCGCCTCACTCTCGGCCAACCGTTGGGCGAGACTCTTATGCGCGCTTGGTCTTGCGACTACGGCTTGACTTCCCATTGTGCCTCGCCCCGCTCTTTTGGTCGCGCCGCAACTCCTTGGCCCAGCGCTGGGTTACCATCACGCTTCGGTCTTCCGCGGTTACCCGGTCGGGCGGCGGCTGGCCGAGCCATTGCTCGTAAAACGCGTCGATGTCGGGCAGGAAATCGAAGCTTATCGGATAGCCCGGAGGAACACTCTCGACCTCGAGCTGCGCCCCGCATCCTGGACACAAGAATTCACGGATTTGGCACCACTCGGGGTCGGGGCTGCGCGGACCCGGGTATATCTCTTCGAGCTTTTCCCGGGTGTCGCGGCAATAGATCAGAGCGCTCAGCTTCCAGTTCTCGCGCCAGCCGCCAAACTCCTGCCCGCAATCGCACTTGACGACGCGTGCTCCGTTGCGGGTGACGACGTACAAATGCTCACCGAGCGGCAACAGAATCTTTTCCGGCCATTTCACTCGTTCCTGGGCCAACGCCAAGTACTTTATGAATCGGTCGGGGTCCTTGGGCGAACTCATGATCTGCTTCACGCGCGACCAATCGAGCTTGCCCTGGACCAGGTTCTTCAGCACTTCTTTGGTTGGATAGTGTTCCATCGAACCCCTCAGCACGTCCTTGTGCGGCTGCATTGGACTAGGAATCTGACC
>JBJKQX010000422.1:0-9530 GCA_046704965.1 Binataceae bacterium (SeqCode) | reverse complement strand
CTCGCAACTTCATCCCCTCGGTGGAGCAGGGGGTCAAGGAAGCGATGGAAAACGGGGTGCTCGCCGGTTACCCGATGGTGGATATCCGCGCGACACTTCTCGACGGCAAGTATCACGAAGTCGATTCGTCGGAAATTGCCTTCAAGATCGCCGGTTCGATGGCTTTCAAGGACGCGGCCGAAAGGGCCAAACCGATTCTGCTCGAGCCGGTGATGGAAGTTGAAGTAGTCACGCCGCAGGAGTTCATGGGTGACGTAATCGGCGACCTCAATTCTCGCCGGGGCAAGGTCGCAAGCATGGAGAGCCGAGGCGGCGCGCAGGTAATTGAGGCACGGGTACCGCTCGCTTCGATGTTCGGTTACACGACCCGTTTGCGTTCGATGACGCAGGGTCGTGCGACCCATACGATGCAGTTCGGAGCGTATGAACCGGTACCGCAACAAATTTTGACGGAACTCACGACGCGCGGCCCCGAAGGGGGCGAACCCCGCGCGCGAGCATAGATGAAGGGGCTCAATCGGAGGGTAGAAAATGGCCAAGGCCAAATTTGAGCGAACCAAGCCGCACGCCAACATCGGAACCATCGGTCACATCGACCATGGGAAGACGACGCTCACAGCGGCAATCACCAAAGTGCTTGCGTCGCGCAAGCTTGCCAGCTTCATCGCCTTCGATCAGATCGACCGGGCGCCCGAGGAGCGCGAGCGCGGCATCACGATAGCGATCGCGCACGTCGAGTATGAGACCGCCAATCGCCATTACGCGCACGTCGATTGCCCCGGGCACGCCGACTATATCAAGAACATGATCACCGGTGCCGCCCAGATGGACGGCGCGATCCTGGTCGTGGGTTCGAACGACGGCCCGATGCCGCAGACGCGTGAACATATCCTGCTTGCACGTCAGGTTGGTGTTCCCTCCATCGTTGTCTTCATGAACAAGGTCGATATGGTCGACGACCCTGAGCTTCTCGACCTCGTCGAGCTCGAAGTTCGTGAGCTGCTCAAGAAATACGATTTCCCGGGCGACGACATCCCGGTCGTTCGCGGCAGCGCACTGAAGGCGCTGAACTGCGGATGCGGCAAGGACGACTGCGAGAACTGCAAGCCTATCCTCGAACTGATGGCCGCGGTGGACTCATACGTGCCGCAGCCGGAACGCGAGGTCGCAAAGCCGTTCCTGATGCCGATCGAGGACGTGTTCTCGATCTCCGGACGTGGCACGGTTGTTACCGGACGCGTCGAGCGGGGCAAGGTAAAGGTCGGCGAAGAAATTGAGATAGTGGGTTTCAAGGAGACCCAGAAGACCGTCGTTACCGGAGTCGAGATGTTCCGCAAGATTCTCGACGAAGGTCAGGCCGGCGATAATATTGGCGTGCTCCTGCGAGGCGTCAAGCGTGAGGAAGTCGAGCGCGGACAGGTTCTCGCGGTCCCGGGTTCGATCACTCCGCATACCAAGTTCGAAGCTTCGATATACGTTCTGACCAAGGACGAGGGCGGACGCCATACGCCGTTCTTCAATGGTTACCGTCCGCAGTTCTACTTTCGGACCACCGACGTCACGGGAATCATGACGCTGCCGGAAGGGACCGAGATGGTGATGCCGGGTGACAACGTCAACGTTGTGGGCGAGCTTATCACGCCGGTCGCCATGGACGAGGGACTGCGATTTGCGGTTCGCGAAGGCGGACGCACGGTCGGCGCCGGAGTAGTGTCGAAGATCCTGAAGTAACCGGGTTAACAAGGCAGCAGGGAGCGTGATGCTTCAGGTTCGGCCACGTCCGCAAGTCATATGATGAACGAAAAAATACGCATACGTCTCAAGGCGTACGATTACCGCCTCCTCGACCAGTCGGTGCGCGAGATCGTCGACACCATCCGGCGAACGGGCGGACGCGTGGCCGGTCCCATCCCGTTGCCGACCCGGATCGAAAGATTTACTGTGAACCGCTCGCCTCACGTCGATAAAAAGTCGCGTGAACACTTCGAAATCCGCACTCACAAGCGGCTGCTCGACGTGTTGGAGCCCACCCAGCAGACTATCGACGCGCTGGGTAAGCTTGATCTGGCAGCGGGCGTAGATGTCGAAATCAAGCTCGGGTAGTGCCGTGCTGAGTGGACTTTTAGGAAAGAAACTGGGGATGACCCAGGTGATTGATCCGACGACCGGCCGCATCAGTGCGGTCACGGTTATCGAGCTCGGTCCCTGCATGGTCAGCCAGATCAAGACCGAGCCGACTGACGGCTATGACGCCGTTCAGGTGACCTTCGGCAAGCGCAAACTTTCACGCGTGACAGGCGCCCAGCGCGGCCACTTCGCCAAGGCGGAGGTCGCGCCCGGCGTGCGCAGCGCGGAATTCGAAGCGCGCGGCGAGGGTGAGCTCAAGCTGGGTCAGGCGGTCGCTGCTTCGGACGTATTCGCGCCGGGAGATGCCGTCGACGTGACGGGTATCTCCAAAGGGCGCGGTTACGCGGGCGTTATCAAGCGGCACAATTTCTCGGGATTTCCCGGGTCGCATGGAACGCACGAGTATTTTCGCCATGGAGGCGCGATCGGCAACCGATCGTATCCGGGCAGGGTGCGCAAGGGCCGCAGGATGGCGGGTCAGATGGGCAACGAGAAATGCACCGTCAGCAATTTGAAGGTGCTGGAGTTGCTCGCCGACGACAACGCCATACTGGTTACCGGCGCTGTGCCGGGTCCCGACGGCGGCTTGGTGATGGTCCGGCATGCGGCGAGGCCCAAGACCCGGGGAGTGATGGCGGCCAATGGCTGAGGCGAATACCGAAATATCCGCGGTTCAGGTACCGCTTTACTCGACCGGCCGGGAGCGCGTCGGCGACTTTGAACTAGCCGGGGCGGTCTTCGGACACGAGGGCAAAGCGTCGATTCTGCACGAAGCGGTCAGGATGCAGCTTGCCAATCGCAGGCGTGGTACCGCGTCGACCAAGACCCGTGGTCTGATCTCGGGTGGCGGGCACAAACCCTGGCGGCAAAAGGGCACCGGGCGTGCGCGCGCCGGCTCGACGCGTTCACCGCTATGGCGTCACGGCGGAACGATTTTTGGCCCCCTTCCGCGGGATTACTCTTACCACATGCCGAAGAAAGCATGGCGCAAGGCGCTGTGTCTCGCTCTTTCGGACCGGGCGAAGAACGGCAAGATGGTCGTGGTGGAATCTCTGGAACTGGCGGAAACGAAGACCAAGGCTGCCAACGAATTTTTGAAAGCGCTCGGACTCGGCCACGCACTGGTGGTGGTGGGAGAAGACGAGGCGCTTTTCGGCCGCGCCGCACGTAATCTTGCGGCACACAAAGTGCTGTCGGTGGCGGGGCTCAACGTTTACGACATCCTTAATTACGACGAAATCCTGATGAGCACCAAAGTCGCCCGGCAGATAGAGGAACGTCTCATGGGAGGGCGCCGATGACCAACGAGAGTGTGATTCTGGCTCCTCTGGTCACCGAGAAAAGCACCGACGCTGCCGAAAAGGGCAATCAGGTCGTGTTCAAGGTGCGCCCGAAGGCGAGCAAGGACAAGATTCGCGAAGCTGTCGAAGCGCTGTTCAAGGTGACGGTCCTGAAAGTTCGCACCGGCAACTATCTGGGCAAGCAGCGTCGCCGGGGTCGTACCGTGGGACGGCAGCGCAACTGGAAGAAGGCCTACGTCACCCTCAAGCAGGGCGACCGTATAGAGTTCTTCGAGGGCGTCTAGGCCGGGTAAGAAACAATGGCAGTTATACAACTCAAACCTCGCACGCCTGGTCAGCGCTTCATGCAGGTGTCGGACTTCTCGGTGTTGACCCCCAAGAAACCCGAGAAATCCTTGATCGCACCACTCAAGAAGTCGGGGGGTCGCAACAACCGCGGTCGCATGACGATGCGCCACGTTGGCGGTGGCCATAAGCGCAGGCTCAGGATAATTGACTTCAAGCGCACCCACGACGGCGTGCCGGCGAAGGTTGCGGCCCTCGAATATGATCCCAACCGCTCCGCAAATATCGCATTGCTTCACTATGCCGATGGTCGCAAGAGTTACATCCTTGCTCCGGAAGGCGTGAAGGTCGGCGACAAGCTGGAGTCGGGGCCCGGCGCGGATATCAAGCCGGGCAATGCGCTTGCACTGAAGAATATACCGCTGGGGACGATCGTTCACGCGATCGAGATGAAACCCGGAGCGGGAGCCCAACTCGCGAGAGGCGCCGGCACCCAGTCGCAGCTGATGGCGAAGGAGGGCAAATTCGCCCTGTTGAAGCTTCCTTCCGGCGAGCAGCGGATGGTGTTGGCGGAATGTCGGGCGACGATTGGGCAGGTCGGTAATATCGACCACGAAAATATCTCAATCGGCAAGGCCGGACGCAGCCGATGGCTGGGCAAGCGTCCTCACGTGCGGGGCATTTCGATGAACCCGGTTGACCATCCGCATGGCGGAGGTGAGGGGCGCGCCAAGGGAAATCATCCGCAATCTCCGTGGGGGATGCCGACTAAAGGATTCAAGACGCGCGGCAAGAAGCCGTCTGATCGCCAGATCGTGAGCCGTCGTCCCAAGGGCAAGCACTAATCGAGAGCGTTCAAATGGCAAGGTCGCTGAAAAAAGGTCCGTTCGTTGACGAACATCTCAAGAAGAAGGTCGAAGCCGCGATCGCCGCGGGAGACCGTCGCATAATCAAAACCTGGTCGCGACGTTCGATGATCGTTCCCGATATGGTAGGGCTTACTTTTGCGGTCCATAACGGTCAGAAGTTCATACCGGTTTTCTGTACGGAGAACACGGTGGGGCACAAGCTTGGAGAATTCTCTCCGACGCGGACTTTTCACGCCCACGCCGGCGCCAAGAAGGGCGAGGTGAAGCGCGGCGGCAGGGGCCGCTAGGGCGGGAGTGCGTGAGCCATGGAAGCGTTAGCACGACACCGGTACGTGAGAATTTCTCCGCGTAAGCTGCGCCTGGTATGCGAGCTTATTGCCGGAAAAAAGATAGAACAGGCGCTCTCGATTCTTGAGTTTACGCCCAAGAAAGGAGCGCGACTGGTCCAGAAAGTGCTGCTGTCGGCGGTTGCCAATGCCCGCGACCAGCAGACCGTTGACGAGGACAAGCTTTACGTCAAGCGGGCGGTGGCCGACCCGGGACCGATATGGAAGCGGTCGCTGCCGCGCGCGCACATGCATGCGACGCCGATACTCAAGCGGACGAGCCATATTACGGTCGTCGTTGACGAACGGGCGTCCTGAGGTTTCAGATGGGGCAGAAGACACATCCGCGCGGACTGCGACTCGGAGTGATCGAGACTTGGGATTCGCGATGGTATGCGACGCACGAATATGCGCCGCTGCTACACGAAGACCTCAGGCTGCGCGATTTCATAAAGAAGCGGCTGTACCACGCCGGAATCTCGCGTATCGAGATTGAACGGATGGCCAACAAGGCCAAGATCAATATCCATACTGCGAGACCCGGAATCGTTATAGGTAAGAAAGGCGCCGAGATAGAAAAGCTCAAGGGCGACATCCAGAAGATGATGAAAGGCAAGGAGCCCTTCATCAACATCCATGAGGTCCGCCGCCCCGACCTCGACCCGCAACTGGTCGCTGAAAATATCGCCCTGCAACTGGAACGCCGGGTGGCTTTCAGGCGCGCCATGAAAGAAGCGGTCAACCGCGCTATGCGGATGGGGGCGCAGGGCGTCAAGGTCCACGTCGCCGGGAGACTCGGAGGCGCCGAAATAGCGCGCAGCGAATGGTATCGTGAGGGTAGGGTCCCTCTTCAGACGCTTCGTGCGGACGTTGCTTTTGGTTTTGCCGAGGCCCGAACCACTTACGGAGTGATCGGCGTCAAGGTGTGGATTTTCCGCGGCGAGATACTTACCCGTCGCGAAGGAGAAGCCAGGCGCTCGGGCGCCCAGGCGCAGGCCCAGTAGCCCGGACGACGGTTTACCGCGATGCTCTCACCCAAGAAAGTAAAATATCGCAAGATACAAAAGGGCCGTGTGCGCGGAGCCGAGTCACGCGGACTCGAACTCGCCTTTGGCGATTTCGGGCTCAAGAGTGTCGAGACCGCCCGCGTGAACACTCGCTCGCTGGAAGCGGCCCGAATCGCGCTCACCCGCCATATCAAGCGTGGGGGCAGGGTGTGGATCCGGGTGTTTCCCGATAAGCCGTACAGCAAGAAGCCCGCCGAAACCCGGATGGGCAAGGGCAAGGGCTCGCCCGAAGGATGGGTGGCTGTGGTGCGGCCGGGACGGATCCTGTTCGAGATGGAAGGTGTCGACCGGGCGACGGCGCTGGAAGCGATGCGTCTGGCGGCGCACAAACTGCCGGTGAAGACCGTGGTGGTCGAGCGCGAGGGAGGTTCCCTTGGAGCTTGACGAACTCAGGCAGATGGCGGCCGGCGACTTGCGTATCAAGGAGCGCGAGGTGCGGGAGGAGATCTTCCGGCTCAAGCTCAAGCTGCGCACCAACCAGCTCGACAATCCCGCGACCTATCGCAAGGCGCGCAAGGAGCTGGCGAGGTTGTTGACGGTTCTAAGAGACAAGGAAGTCAGGCCGCAAGGGGCCGAGACCAGGACCAGCGATGAGACAGCGGGTTAAGAAGCGCGAAGGAACGGTCGTTTCGGCCAAGATGGACAAGAGCGTGGTGGTACGGGTGGACCGCCTGGTCGAGCATTCGCTTTACGGCAAGCGGGTACGTCAGCGCAGACGGTTCATGGCCCACGACGAGCGTGGCGAGTGTGGCGAGGGCGATCGCGTGCTGATCGTGGAGTCGCGACCGCTTTCGAAAAACAAGCGATGGCGGGTGAGCCGTATCATCGCCAAGGCCGCGGGCTAAACGGAGTCGGCACGGAGCAATGGTTCAGACACAAACGGTTCTGGATGTCGCCGACAACTCGGGCGCTCACAAGGTTCAGTGCATCAAGGTGCTGGGCGGCTCGCGACGTCGCTACGCAACGGTGGGCGACGTAATAGTGGTCGCGGTAAAGGAAGCGATACCGAACTCCAAGGTCAAAAAGGGCGACGTGGCTCGTGCCGTTATCGTCCGAACCGCCAAGGAGATCAGCCGCGAGGACGGCTCTTACATTCGTTTTGACGGTAATTCTGCGGTTCTGGTCGACAAGGAGCATGAACCTATCGGGACTCGTATTTTCGGGCCCGTTGCCCGGGAACTCAGAGCCAGGAAGTTTCTCAAGATAATTTCGCTTGCTCCCGAGGTGCTCTAGACAGGGCGCATGTATCGATGGTCAAAAGCAAGATAAAGAAAAATGACACGGTCATGGTGATCAAAGGCCGTGACCGGGGCAAGACCGGCAAAGTGTCCCGGGTTATGGCGGTTGAGGGCAGGGTTGTCGTCGAGCGCCTGAATATCGTCAAGCGTCATTCCAAGCCCAGCGGGGCGGCGAGTCCGGGCGGAATTGTCGAAAAGGAAGCTCCGATCAGGATCTCCAACGTGATGGTTTTCTGCGATCGGTGCAATGCACCGGTACGGGTTGGGTTCAAGGCCAACACCGACGGAAGCAAGAGCAGGATATGCCGGCGATGCAACGAAACGCTGGGGAATGACTGATGGCTCAGGAAACCGATAAAGCCGACAAGAAGAAGAAAAAGGCAAAAGGCTCCGAAGAACAGGCCTCGGAAGCGAAGGTAGCCACCGAAGAGCAGCCCGTGGAGCCGCATGTAACTCCGCGCCTCAAGATCAGGTACGAGAAGGAAATGGTTCCTAATCTGATGCGCGAACTGAAGATCGATAACCGGATGCGGGTGCCGCGTCTGGACAAGATTGTTATAAATCTCGGGCTGGGCGAAGCGCGAGACAACCTGAAACTGCTTGAAGGCGCGTTGGAAGAGGTTCGGCAAATCGCCGGGCAGAGGCCGGTCATGACCCGGGCGCGCAAGGCGATTTCGAATTTCAAGCTGCGCCAGGGGATGCCGATTGGCGTGATGGTGACGCTCAGGCGCGATCGGATGTACGAGTTTCTCGATCGGCTGGTCAACGTCGCGCTGCCTCGCGTTCGCGACTTTCGTGGAGTCAGCGACAAGGCCTTCGACGGTCGCGGCAACTATTCGCTGGGAATCCGCGAGCAGATCATTTTTCCGGAGCTCAACCTCGACAAAGTGGAGAGGGTGAAGGGTTTTACGATAACGATCACGACTACGGCCCGCAGCGACTTCGAGGGCTATACGCTGCTCAAGGAGCTGGGGATGCCGTTTCGTTCGAGCGGCTCGGACAGGGGCACCGCGGTTCAGGCCGCGTAGGAAGGAAAAGACCAGATGGCGAAGACATGCCTCAAGGTCAAGGCGGCGCGAACTCCGAAATTCGGCGTCCGCCAGCATAATCGATGTTCGCTGTGCGGGCGGGCTCGCGCCTATTACCGGCGCTTCAAAATGTGCCGCCTGTGCTTGCGCAAGCTTGCCCTGCGCGGTCAGCTTCCTGGCGTAATCAAGGCAAGCTGGTAACGGGGACTTTCGTTTAGCTGATGTCGAACACCGATCCAATTGCAGAACTTTTAACGCGGATTCGCAATGCCGCGCATGCGCGCCACGCCGAGCTCGAGGTCAGACACTCGAAGCTTCGCGAGGCGGTGTGCGGCGTGCTGGTCGCCGAAGGGTTTCTCGACAGCGCGGAAAGCACCGGTGAGGGTACGGCGAAGAAACTCACTATCCGGATACGTTATTCGCCGAATCAGGAACCGATCATGCGGGGAATCGAACGGGTGAGTCGTCCCAGCGTTCGGCGTTACGCGGGCCACGACGGCCTCGGGCGCGCGGCGCGTGGGATGAGCGTCGAGGTGGTGACGACTCCGCTCGGCGTGATGACCGGTCGCGAAGCCAGACGGAAGAAAGTTGGCGGCGAAATTCTTTTGAGAGTCTGGTAGGCAAGGCACCCATGTCACGGATAGGAAAGATGCCGGTCGTTCTGGAAAAGGGCGTGAAGGTCACGCTCGCGGACCATATGGTCCGGCTGGAAGGACCAAGGGGCAATCTGGAGTGCGAAGTGCCCGACGGTTTCACTATCGAAGTTGGTGAAACGAGTCTGGTGGTCAAGCGGCCCGATGATTCGCCGCAGGCAAAGGCGCTGCACGGCTTGGTGCGCAAGCTGATCGCGAACATGGCACACGGAGTGGGCGCCGGCTTCACCCGGGTTCTTGAAATCAACGGGGTCGGCTACCGCGCCGAGGTGAAGGGCGAGCTTATCAACCTGACGCTCGGCTACTCGCATCCGATCATCTATCAACTTCCGCCCGGAGTGACGGCGAAGGTCGATCGTCAGACCGTGATCACGCTGGAGAGCGCGGACAAGCAGCTTCTGGGCACTGTGGCGTCCCAGATTCGCGAGCTCCGTCCGCCTGAACCGTACAAGGGCAAGGGAATCAAATACGCAGAGGAAACTATCCGGCGTAAGGCCGGAAAGGCCGCGGCCGGCTCTTCGGCAGGCTAGGAATCCTGGGATTATGGCTTTCAACCGGTCGGAAAAACGAGCGATGCGCCAAGGGCGCGTAAGGCGCAAGGTTCTGGGCACGGACGCTCAGCCGCGCCTTTGCGTC
>JBJKQX010000421.1:0-3460 GCA_046704965.1 Binataceae bacterium (SeqCode) | reverse complement strand
GCGTGAGCGCGAGCAGCACCCCCATCAGCCCGACGAACACCGAAACATAAATGCTCGAGCCTATGCCCACCGCAGCCAGGTCCAGCGTGGCATAGCGCCCGGCCATGATGGTGTCGATCACGCTGTTGGCCATCACCGCCAGCTGGGCGACGAGCATTGGCCAGCCGAGACGCACCAGCTCGCGTACGAGACTACGGGACATGCTCACAGATCGCAGGAAGCGCCCAACTACCGGTTCTCAGTGTGGCGCGAGTCTATTATGCGGCCGCCGGAATTGGCAAATTGCATCGGCGCCCGGCGTACGCGATTATTTGGAATACCTGACCATCGCTTCAGACATCGGTGTCGTCATCCGCGGCTTCACCAGAGTGCCCTGACTAAGCATACCCCATACGGTCGCAACGCCAATGCCGGTTCGCGCTTCGGTGATGGCTGATTTTTTCTTTCCCGGGGCGGAATTCAGAGCGACATCTACCGCCCCAGCTCAGTGTCGTCTGTTTTTCTCAGGAAGACGAACGTCGCTGACCTTTCGTTCGGAATCTACCTTGTGACCTCGATGCTGACACCGGCCGACGCGTTTGCAAGGGCGCGTTGCGGGTTCGGCATGGGCCGCGCTCCCGATGGCTGCCTGAATGTCATATATCGGAGAGCGCTAGCGTAGTAGGTCTACAATGTGCCCGATGTACCCCCTCTGCACGCCGAAAAGCTGGTGCAGGCGGTTGGCGAGAATGCTGAGGATTAGGTTGTTGTAGCTCATGCCGATGCTCGGCAATCCCATCGACACGATGCTGATACCGTGGCCGTCTGGTTTCTTCAGATCTGGTTTAGGGTTGGCTTCGAGCACATACAGTTCGCCATCGGCATCCGCTCGGACGTCGAGCCTGATCAGGGTCGTTAGGTTGAAGTACGTGAATACCTTGACCGCCAGCTGTTCGAGCTCGCGCAGGACCTTCGCATCGACGACGGAGTTGACCAAGCGAAAGCGGCCTGCTGTCAGCGGCCTCTTGTCCATCGAAGTAAAGACACGCTCCCCACTCTCCAACATGCGCTCCACGTACGAAAAGCAGAAGGGCGCCTGGTGTAGGTGTATTTGTTCGCCCGCCGCCTGAACCGTGCCATAAATGGCGATGCAGTACTCCCGTCCGGGCAAGTACTTTTCGATTAACACCTTGTTGTGGGTGCTCTCATATACCTCGTCCACCAGCCGCGGCAATTCCACCAGGGAATCCGCGACCATCACATTCTTTGATGCACGTCCGGTCACGGGCTTGACGACGAACGGCCCCCGATAGTCGCCAAACAGGGGCGGAATTTCTTCCAGCCAATAGGATTGATCCAGGTACTTGAACTTGTTCCAGACGAAGAACGGGATTGACTTGATGCCCAATGCAACGAGTTCCCTTCTGAATAAGTCCTTGTTGTCAAGTAGTGAAACATTCAGCGGGTCATGACCGATGTACGGGACGCCCATCATTTCCAGCATCGCGGGCGCGTGGGCAGAAGGGTTGTAGCCCTGAACGCCGCCCGTATTGAGCCAAGCGAAATGGATTTCGTACTTTTCCAGATTTGCGAATAGCGTACTGTCGTCGGGCATTAGAAAGACATGCTCGAAGCCCTCCGCAATCAGCGTCGCTTGAATATCGCGCGCCACCTCCTTGTAACTCTTCCAGTCGCGCGTATTGTGGGCCGGATATTTCACCGCCCCGGCCGACGATTTGTCGCCCGCGTAAATTACCGCCAGACGCAGTTTCTTGCGCAGCACATCGAGAATGGCTGGCAGATGTGAAAATTCGTAGTAGCGCAAGCTGCCATCGGAACCAATGACCGGCGGCTGTCCTCCTTTGGCGGAAATGGTCGTTATAGTGTTCATCATCCTCGGCGGTGAGCGCGCGCTCGCTGCAACGTCGCACACCGCATCACTTGCCTCGCATAACAGTTACGCCCCTGAATTGAGCGTCGGGCGCGTTTTCCATCAAGTCTCTGCAACGCTTGATGAAGACGGTCGCAGCCTGGTCCTTTCCATCGCGCAGACTCGACACGTGCTCGAACAGTCGAAGCGCAGGCTCGAAATTGCCGCTCTGGTACTCTGCCAAACCGGCTTCGTACCGCTCAATCCATTCGAAGTTGTCCGTCATTTTCACATCGTCGCGCATGGCCAGCAATTCGTAGACGTCGAGGCCGTGTTCACGGCCATAGACCACGACCGTGTCCAGCTTGCGCACCAGCACGTCTTGTTTGGCCTGCTCATATGTTTCCTGACCGATGATGATGCTGGTTCCATATAGCTTGTTCAGACCCTCGATACGGCTCGCGACGTTCACGGAATCACCGATCACAGTGTAGTCCATCTTTCTCTCTGACCCAATGTTGCCGACTACCACCGGCCCCGTGTTGATGCCTACGCGCGCGAAGAACGGTGGACGGCGGTCTCGTGTCCACTGCGTGCGCAACCCCGTCAGTTCGCGCTGGCACTTGAGCGCGGCGCGGCATGCATTAACCGCGTGACGCCGGTCGGGCGTGGGTGCACCCCAGAACGCCATTACGGCGTCGCCGATATACTTGTCGATTGTCCCTCCTTCACCGGCGATCACTCTCGACATCGCCTCCAGATAGGAACTCAGGTGAGGGATCAGATCGCTGGATGGCATGGATTCCGCGATCTTGGTGAAACTCACCAAATCCATGAAGAAGATCGACAGCTGCTTTTCCGTTCCGCCGAGCTTGGCTTCGATCCCCTGGGAAGTCAGCGTGCGCACCAACTCCATGGGCAGATACTTGCCAAAGGACGTCAGGCCAGTCTTCATCTGGACCACGGAACGCGAGAGTTCGTCGACTTCGCGGATTACCGATGGCACATAGTGGATCTGCTCCAGTTGAAAGTCCCGAATATGCACCGTTTGGTCCGTGATCTTGGAGAGCGGATTCACCAAAAGGATTCTGGAAAACGCCAGCGATACCATGGCGGCCAGCAGGACTAATACCAGCACCGTGATCACCGTGATCTGGCGGTTGCGGTTAATCGACGCCAGAAAATCATTTTCCGGAATTACCGTGCCTACGATCCAGTTCTCATACCGGATCGGCGAGAAACTGACGAAGAAAGTTCTGCCGGTGACGGAATCATGGTAGGTCAACTGAAGCATCTGCGTCAACGACGCGGTCGCTACTTTGTTGCTCTTGAGCGCACGGGCTGCTACGAGGAGCAGCGGGTTCGTCGCTTCGGCCAAGCGTCTTAGCCGTGGAGCGTTGTTGCCTCCCCCGCGCATCACCACCTGGGAGGGATCCTGAAACGCGATCAGCTCGGTGTTTGCGTTCATAATGAAGGCCGCCCCCGTCTTGCCTACCGAAACATTCTTCAGGTACTTCGATATGCGTTCGAGTTCGATGGCAATGCTTAGCACACCGTCAAACTTTCCATTGCGCTCGACGCTGATCGCCGTGTTCAGCCCCGGCTTTTTGC
>JBJKQX010000420.1:0-3631 GCA_046704965.1 Binataceae bacterium (SeqCode) | reverse complement strand
TGATATCAGAGCGCAATCAACATGTATTTCCGGTCGGCGGTGTGGTGCATCTGCAAATAGCAGGTGGTTGTGGACACCGACAACAACCGGGTGCTGATCTGGTACACGTTCCCGACCTGCAGCTCTCAAAAGGCGGACGTGGTGCTGGGCCAGCCGGACTTCACCTGCGGCGTAACCGACAACGACGGCACCGGAAGCTGCACTTCGGGCAATCCGAGCGCACAAAACATGGACGATCCCTTCACCGGGGTTTATTCCAACGGGACGCAGCTTTTCGTCGCCGACTCGGACAACAACCGGGTGCTGGTCTGGAACAAGTTCCCGACCAAGAACTTCCAGCCAGCCAACGTGGTGCTGGGCCAGCCGGACTTCACCTGCGGCGTGTATAACAACGACGGCACCGGAACCTGTACCTCTGGTTCAACTTCCAGCGCGCAGGGACTTGATTTCCCCGACGGCGTGTACCAGTCGGGCAACCGGTTTTTCGTGACGGATGAAGACAACAACCGCTACCTGATTTTCAAGGGCCAATAATTTTCCGAAGCATCTTCGGAAGCATCTTGCGTGGGGGCGGAGCGTCAATAGGCACTCCGCCCCGCGCGCTCCTTCATCAGCCCGGCGCGCCTGATGCGCCGAGCATCCAACGCGTTCAGCCTCACGCCCGAAGAACGGGTGTTGTAAGGGCGATATCGCGGGTGTTAGCCTCACGGGACGGCAACGTAAGCTTGCCGCGCTTCGCCGCGAGGAGGGCGATTTGTGGCGCTGACCAACTGTGCGCGTTGCGGCCATCTGGTATCGACCAAGGCGCCCAAGTGTCCCGGATGCGGGACGCCGCCGCCTGACAATCCCATCACAGTAGGAAAAAATCCGGGCGTTGCCGATGCTCGGCCGAATCCACCCGGCGATGCAAACGCACCGAGCGCGAGTCCGCGGCCATATGCGGCACCCGTGAAATCAGCGTCGTCGGAATCATCGGGACAGGCGGGCGGTCGCCGCTTCGGAATCGAAGGCAGCAGGCTTTCGATAGATCTCTCCAACTGGAAACTACTGCTCAGTCTGGGAGTAGTAATCGTTCTGGCGTGGTGGTGGCTAATCTATCTGCCGGGAACGCCCTCGTATGCTATCTGGTCACTCAACAGTGCCCTGAGCAATCAAAACGGTGCAGCGGCCGCACGGTTCATCGACTTCCAAAAGGTGACCCGCAATGTGGTGATGCGGGACATGAACCAGAAGGCCGCCGCCGCAAAATCTCCTGAAGAGAGACAACGTCTTTTGCTGAAGGAAACGATCGGCGGCGGACTGCTCGATCTTTTTGCCCAGCCTCTGGCGCGGATAGCCAGGGGCAGATTCGAAAAAATCGTCGACACGTCTCACGACAACGCGCTTGGTATCATTGACCTGCTCGACGCGCTGGTGAATCTGCACTGGACAGGCGCCAATACGGCGGCTACCCGCGTCTACGACCAGAATGGAAAGGCGGTTGACGTGACGCTTGCGCGCGAGAACGGCAACTGGCGGATTACCGATCTTTCCGGACCCGCGGTTCGCGACGAGTTCCGCAAGCTGAGGAAGGAACGGCCGGTCTTGCCCGCGCCGCCGCCTTCGCCGTCAAGCCCCGACCAGTCGCATCGGGAGCCGAGCGTATGACCTTGCCACGAAACTCGAATGAAGCGGCAGTGGTCGGTCGTCGATAAATTCGAAGCTCCGGGTTCTCTCCAGCAGCGCGCGCAACACGACGCATCCTTCGAGCGTGGCCAGATGCGATCCGATGCACGAGTGCGCGCCGATACCGAATGCGATATGCGGATTTCGCTCACGGCCGACGTCGAGTTCGTCCGCGCGCTCGAAGACCGACTCGTCGCGGTTCGCCGAGCCAATCCATAGCAGCAGGAACTGCCCCACCTCGATTGGGTAACCGTGAATCTCGGTCGTCTTGGCGGCGCGTCGCGGCATCGCCTGCACGGGCGAGGCGAAGCGCAGCACTTCGTCGATAGCGGTTGGAACCAGATCCGGGTCCTCGCGCAGCCGCTCCAGTTGATCGGGATGGGCCAGCAGCTCGACCATCAGGTTGCTGATGAGCGCGGTGGTGGTCGCATTGCCCGCGACCAGAAGCACGGTGAGCATCTGGAGCAGTTCCGGAGCGGAGATGTCGGCGCCCTCGTCCTGGGCCGCAACCAGAGCGGAAACGAGGTCGTCGCGCGGCTCCGCGCGGCGCAGCTCGATCAGCTCGCTGAAGTACGCATGCATCGAACGTGTTGCGTCGATGTGGCGATCGATCAACTCGGGATCGGGGAGCTTGAGTACGCCCTGCACCTGGCTCTGGGTCAGCTCGCGCGACCATTTCTGAAAACGTGGACTGTCTTCGGCCGGAACGCCCAGCAACTCCGCGATGACGCGCACCGGAAACGGAGCGGTAAGGGCGGGCACCAGATCGACGACGCCTTCCGCCAGCGCGTCATCGAGCAACTCATCGACCGTCTCGCGCATCGCGGCTGCGAGCCCGCGCACCATCCGCGGCGTGAAGGCCTTGCTCACCAGCGAACGCAGGCGGCGATGGTACTCGCCGTCGGAAGTTGCGAAAAAGGGCGGCAATTCGTCGGCAAGCTCGGGCCGCTGGAGCAGATAAGGCTGAATGACCGGGGCGAAATTGCTGGACCAGGTATCCTTGTCCTTCAGGACCTGTGTGACGTCGGAATAACGAAAAACGGAAACGACAGGAAGGCCGCTATGCACATAGACGGGGAAGTGGCGTCGCGCCGAAGCGTACCAGGGAAATGGGTTCCGTCGAGTTTCCTCATCGAACGGGTTGAATACGAAGTCGCGATGATCCAGCTGCTGTTCCAAGCTTATTGTGCCCTCACTTTCCATAACCCAATCCCGCCTACTCTTATCCAACTGGCGTAGCGGTTCCAGAGTAGGTCCGCAAAAATCAGGCCAGAGCGGGGAATTGACTGATGCGTCTGCGCGTGATGCACTCGGAAAGCGGTATAGCTCGGTCACGTTATGAAAAGGGAGAGAGGCTCATGGCCGGAGATGAGAAGCTACGCTGCTCGTTCTGCGACAGGGACGAAGACGAGGTAACCTGGCTGCTCGCCGGTGGCGCTCAAAGCGTTTACATCTGTGGTGAATGCGTCGACGCCTGCGTGAAAATCATCGATCGCGAGAAGGCGAGGGGGTCGACGTCGCCGCGAACGTCCTGACGCATACGCCGCCACGCCATTGCCGTTGTTTGTAGGCTTGCGGAGACATGCCTGCCGGGCCTGGGGAGCGCCGCGGCATCGCTTCTTCCCGCAAAACCGCATCGCGAGTTTCATTTACTTGGCCATCATGCGCCGATACGTTCGATAGCCGGTTGCGCCACAGTTTGTTGCATCCCTGCTACGATCGCGGCGTGCGGAGCGCCCGCCGTATCGCAGGCCGTCGGGCTTGCGCCGGACAGGCTGAACCGGACGAAATGAATTTTCGCGAACCCTCGGGCGCAGAGCCGTTGCAGAGGAATCGGACGCGAAGGAGAGAAGTTTGGATCGTCTCGAACGTATATTCGGCAAACCTGCCGACTATGAGCTTAGCCGGGCTGCGCCGCTGCTCTTTCTGCTCGTGGGCCTTGGGATTTCGGTCGGAATTCTGGTCC
>JBJKQX010000419.1:0-3249 GCA_046704965.1 Binataceae bacterium (SeqCode) | reverse complement strand
TTTCGATTGTTTGAAGGGCTGCGCCGCTCGCGATTATCTCGCGCGCCGTTCGAACGCCCTCGGCCAGCGAATCGGCTCGTCCGCCCACGTAAATCGCCGCGCCACCGTTGAGCGCGAGGACATCTTGCGCCGCACCCTGACCGTCCGCAAGCGCGGCTTTCAGCACCTCGATCGCGTGGGCGACGTCGGGCGCGAACAGAGCCTGCGGGCGCGCGCGGGCGATACTGTAGTGCTCGGGCGCAATCTCGTATTCGCGAACGGGCTTTCCCCGCTCTATTTCGATGACCCGCGTGGGCGCGCCCAGCGATATTTCATCGAGTCCGTCGGTCCCGTGCACCACCATCGCATGGTCCACCCCAATTGCGGCGAGCGCCTCGGCCATCGCGGGGAACAGCTTCGGGTCGGCCACGCCGAGCAACTGGCGGCGCGGAAAAGCGGGGTTCGAAAGCGGCGCAATCAGATTGAAGAGAGTTCTTGTGCCGAGCGTGCGACGCAGCGTGGCCCATCGCGCGAGCGCCGGATGGTACGCGGGCGCGAAGATGAAACATGCGCCGGACGCCTCGACGCATCGCGTGAGACCGTCCGGATCGAGATCGATCCTGACGCCCATCCGTTCCAGAACGTCTGCCGCCCCTACCCGTCCGCTGACCGCGCGATTTCCATGCTTAGCGACCGGAACGCCCGCGGCAGCCGCGATAAGCGCAGCTCCGGTGCTGATATTGAATGTGCCTGCGCCGTCGCCGCCGGTGCCGGCGGTGTCGAGCACGTTGCCGTCGTTGAGATTGAGCGGCCTCGCCCGCTTGCGCATCGCGCGCGCCCCGCCGGCCAGCTCACTCGCCGACTCACCCTTGAGCTTGAGCGCGACCAGGAACGCTGCAACCAGACCCTCGGGCGCCTCGCCGTCGAGCGCCTCACCGATAGCGCGCTCTGCCTCATCGGCGTCGAGCGAGCGACCCGCCAGTGCGTGATGGAACGCTTCGCGCAGTGCGTTCACGCGCCTACCATCTTCAGGAAATTTCCGAGCAGGCGCTTGCCGTCGCCGGTGCTGATCGATTCGGGATGGAACTGGACGCCCTCGACGAAGTGCTCGCGATGGCGCAGACCCATCACCTCGCCCTCGGCCGTATGGGCGCTGACTTCGAGGCACGGCGGAACCGATTCAGGATCGACCACCAGCGAATGATAGCGCATCGCCTCGAACGGATTGGGCAATCCCTCGAACAGCGTCCTGCCGTCGTGGAAGACCGGCGACGTCTTTCCGTGCATGAGCCTCCACGCGCGCACGACCTTGGCGCCGAAGGCCTCGCCGACGCATTGATGGCCGAGGCATACGCCGAGAATGGGAAGCTCGCCCGTCATCTCGCGAATCAGCGCAACCGACACTCCTGCCTCGCGCGGAGTGCACGGTCCCGGCGAAATCACTATTGCGGCGGGTTTGAGCGCGCGCACGCCCGCGACATCGATCGCGTCGTTGCGCACCACTTTGAGTTCGGCTCCCAGCTCACCCATGTATTGCACGAGGTTGTAGGTGAAAGAGTCGTAATTGTCGATCATCAGTATGGTGCCCATCTGAGCCTACCTCGCCGATGCCACGGCGGCTGCTTCGAACTCGCCGGCAGCGCCAAGCGCACGGATCATCGCGCGCGCCTTGTTGACCGACTCCTCGTACTCGGCGGCCGGGTCGGAATCGGCCACCACGCCGCCGCCCGCCTGGATGTAAACCTTGTCGTTCTTTATAAGCAGCGTGCGAAGCGCGATCGCGGTGTCGGTATTGCCGGTGTAACTGAAATATCCGACCGCTCCCGCGTACACGCCGCGCCGCACCGTTTCGAGATCGTCGATTATCTCCATCGCGCGGATTTTCGGAGCGCCCGAGACGGTGCCCTGCGGAAAAGTGGCGCGGAATGCGTCGAACGCGTCGCACTCGTCGCGCAGCGTGCCCTTCACGTTCGACACGATATGCATCACGTGCGAGTACCGTTCGACCACCATCAGTTCGCTCACGTGCACCGAGCCGATTTTCGCGACCCGACCCACGTCGTTGCGTCCCAGATCGACCAGCATCACATGCTCGGCGCGCTCCTTGGGGTCGGCGAGCAGTTCGCCTTCGAGCGCGAGGTCTTCCTCCTCGCTCGCGCCGCGCCGCCGGGTGCCCGCTATGGGGCGCAGCGTGACGTCGCGACCTTCGACACGAACCATCACCTCGGGCGACGCGCCCACCAGCGTATGGTCGCCGAGGCGCAGATAGAACATGTAGGGCGATGGATTGATGGTGCGGAGGCTGCGGTAGAGATTGAAAGGATGGACCCGCAGGGGAGCCTCGAAGCGCTGCGAGGGAACCACCTGGATTATGTCGCCCGCAGCGATGTACTCCTTGGCGCGCAGCACGTTGGCCATGTACGCCTCGCGCGTCAGGTTCGAGGAGATTTGAAGGTCGGCGGCAGCCGACGCCGGTGAGTCTTCCAGGCGCGGCAGCTTCAGCGGGCCATTAAGCCTCTCGGCCATCTCGTCAATTTTCTGAATGGCGCTTTGATAGGCGAGCTTGGTCGATTCGAATTCATCGACCGGCACGTTGGCGATTATCCTTAGCGATTGCCTGACGTTGTCGAACACGAGCGCCGTGTCCGTGAACATCAGGTAGAGGTCGGGCGTGCCAAGGTCGTCTTGCGCCGAGGCGGGGATTCGCGGCTCGAAGCATCGCACGATATCGTACGCGAGGAAGCCGACCGCGCCGCCGAAGAAGCGTGGCAATCCGGGAATCTCGGGCGCCTTGAAGCGGCGGACCTCGGCGCGCAAAGCCTCGAACGCGTCGGGCACCGTGCGCGACTCGATTCCGCGGTTGGGGCGGATGATGTCGGCGTGGGTGCCTCGCGCGCGAATCACCATCGCGGGTTCCGAACCGAGGAACGTGTACCTGCCCCACTTCTCGCCACCGCGAACGCTTTCGAGCAGAAAGGCGTAATCGCCGCGTGCCACCTTGAGAAAGGCGGAAACCGGCGTTTCGAGGTCGGCGGGAATCTCGCGGCTGACCGGAATAAGGTTGTAGCCGCGGGCCGCCAGCCCCTCGAATTCACTTTCGCCTGGTGTAAGCGCCATCGTGTTTTCTCCCGTTCGTCCCGGCCGCCCGGGCGGTTCCCGCGGTCCTCTGAAACGAAAAAAAGGGCCGCAGGAACTCTCGCCTGCAGCCCTTTGGAAACGCCTGGTTGTTTGTCGAATCAGGAACCGGGCGCGCAGGCGAGCGCATCGACG
>JBJKQX010000418.1:0-8217 GCA_046704965.1 Binataceae bacterium (SeqCode) | reverse complement strand
GGTTTCGCCATAAGCATGATCGAGCGAGCGGGCGAAGACGTCGAGTCCCTCGCCCAGTTGCTTCAGATGCGCCGCGAGTTGGCCCGAGGCGCCACCTTGGTTGACGTGCGTGTCCCATCCGCCCAGGCCCACGAAAGCGACCCGGATCGTCGGATCGCGCCGGACAAGTCCGGCGAGCCGCATCGCGTCGCCCGGGAAACCGTCCGGCAGGGGCGCTCCCGCGTCGGCCTGCATGATGTCCTGCCGCAGTTCGGTCATCAGGCGACGGCGCGCCTCGCGTCCCTCGCGATAGGCGCTGCTCAACGGGTCATTTCCCGGGTACAGGCGGTCAAAGGCGGCCTCGATTCGCGGCCGGTCAAGCGGTATCGGACGCGCCGCCCTGGGTCCCATCGGCAGGTTGGAGACCTCCATCCGGCCCGACAGGATGCGCGGCACGGTTGGTCCCATGCCGAGTGCCTCGGTCGGGGGATGGTTGCCCGGGAGCACGGCGAGGAGACGATTCAGCCATCCGTCCGGCGTGCTCTTCACCCCGGGCGTGCCGCTTTCCATGTAATCTTGTGCATCGAAATGCGATCGAGTCGGGTCGGGCGAGCCGCTCGCATGGACAAACGCGAGAGTACCGTCCTTCCAGTGCGGCAGCATCGGAGCGAGCGCCGGATGGAGACCGAAGAAGCCGTCGAGCGGAAGCACCGCGCCGTCGCCGCCCGCGCGCGCAATCGCGATAGTCGGCCTTGCATCGTAGTAATCCGGCTCTCCGTAAGGCACCACGACGTTCAGACCGTCGACCGCACCGCGCAGAAAAACCACCACCAGGCGCTTTCGGGCGGGTTCGCCCGACGCGGTTCGCGCGGCCCACGCATGGGGTGAAAGCAGAATGATTCCCGACGCCGAAAGCATCGCGGCCCGACGTAGAAAGTCGCGTCTGCCGAGCCGCTGAGTACCGTCGCCACTCTCGCATTCCGCGCATCCCTCGGGCATCGGACGGTCGTTTTCGCGTGACTCCATCGTGTGCTTCCTTTTCTACCGCATCATCAGTTGCGGCGAGCCCAGAATGAGCGCGAAATCAAGCCGCTCGGGCGCCGAGGCGAGCGCGTGCGCGGTGTCGGGTGAAAGCGCGCCACCCAAAGTTTCTACGAGACTGTGCGCCGCCGGTGGAGTCATCGCGGAGCCGTGCAATCGGGGCTTCGTCGCGAGACCAGCGCGCCGCGCCTGCTCGTAAGCTATCTCCTCGAACTGAGGACGCTCGATAGGAAGGTGCCCGGTGCCGAGAGCGGTCGCGAAACTGAGCCGCATCATCATCGCGTCCGGATTGAGCCACGCTTCCTCGGTCTGCGCGTAACCGTTCGGGCCCTGGCATCCGTAAATCGGCATCCCGAGCATCCGAATCATTCCGGCCAACGGTCGAAAGTTGGTAACCGGCGCGCCGGTGGCGCGCCCGGTCGCGATTACGTACTCGTACGGAGTCCTGAATTTGTTGCCCACGTGGCGGCTCGCGAAGAACTCGGGCCTCTCCAGCATCGCGAGCATCACTTCGCGGATATTGCCGTCGGTCGCCCTGTAACGCTCCGCCATCGCGTCCACCAGCGCGGGCGGCGGATTGTCGCTGACGAAGTACTGTGCAAGCTGGAAGCTCAGATGACGGGCGGTCGCGGGATGGCTCGCGAGGATATCGAGCGCGTGCTCGACCTCTGCGGCTCCGGCGCCCTCGATACGACGGCCAAGAAAAATCTTGGAAGCAAAGTCGTGGCGTCTCGGATTGAAATAGAAGCCGTTTCCGCTGGCGAGCACGGCCTTGAGCCTCTCCAACCGCCGCCTGCGCGCGAAGCGAAAAAATTCTCCACGGCGCATCCCGCCCGTTGCGCCCGCGAGCAATCGCAGCGGAACAAGGCCCCATCCGGTCAGAATATGGGCGAGGGTTATCACGTCCTGCTGCGTGTATCCGGCCCCGACGCCGAGCGTGTGAAGCTCCATGATTTCGCGGCCGTAGTTCTCGTTTATTCCCTTGAAGCGCCCGCGCGCGCCCGGACTGTTCGGCGCGGTGTTCTGCCAGTTGTCCAGATAAAAGAGCATCGCGGGATGGCGTGCGGTTGCGCCGAGCAGCGTGCGGAAGCGCCCCAGCACATGCGGACGGATGGCTTCCTGCTCGAAGGCGCCGGTCCACACCATGCACGGGCCTTTGCGGGCGAACACGTTGAAGTGGTTGAACCAGAAGGCGGTCATCACTTCCTCTAGCTGACGCGGGCTGTAAAGCGCGCGCACAAGCCGGGCCTCGACCGCCTCGGCGACGACGATTCGGGCGCGCCTGCGTGCCTCGCGTCGTGCCTGCTTGTCGCCCTTGGGCGCGCGGCGAATCGGAAGCATGAACTCGACGAACAGTTCCACCGGCGTCATCCGGAGCGTCCGCAGGCGCGAGAGATATGCGCTCAACGCTTGCGGCATCGGAATCGACTCGGGATGGAGTTGCTGTTCGATGTAGCGTTCGTAACCTATGGTGCGGAGTCGTTCGAGGTCCCCCGGACTCGGCCCGAAGGCAAGGCGGTTCAGGACATGAAGCGCGTGGTTATCAGCGTTCGTATGGCCAGCTTCGCGCATTTGGATGCCCCATCCAAGGTACGTTCGTGCGCGAAATCGGATACAGGTCAGCGCAAACCGGGCATCGCAGGCGGCTGATGGAGGCGTCCGTACGTCGAATCGCCGCGGCTGACTGAAAGGCGAATTGCGAGATTATGGAAGGCCCACGCAGCGGTGAACTGTTCACTGCCGCGCGGGCCTTCCGCTTCAATTCAACTCAGATAGAGGCTATTGGCCCATGCCACCGCCAGGACCCATGCCACCGCCAGGACCCATGCCACCACCGGGTCCCATGCCACCACCGGGTCCCATACCGCCAGGACCCATTCCACGGCCGGGACCCATGCCACCACCAGGACCCATCGGGCCCGGTCCAGGTCCCATCTGATGCCGCTGCCGATATTGATAGCGCTCCATGACAGCCTTCGGATCCTGGCTGATTCTGCGTTTAAGACCCGGGTGGCTGTTGATCATCCGACTTAATTCCGGATGGTTCTTAAGATACGCAGGATCGTTGGCCAGCGACGGATTCCTTTCGAGCTCCCTCGCAACGTCGGGATGATTGTTCAGGTACGTGTGAAACTCATGCCGCTGACGCCCCTGAGCCGGTATGGGACCGCTGATGCCCGGTGCACCGTAAGACGGCCCCATTCCCTGTGCCATCGCGGTCGTTGCCGCCAACCCGATTAGCGCGGTCATCAGAATCGTGCCGAGAACGGTAAGGCAAAGCTTCATGGCGACCTCCCTAGCTTTCAAGATTTACACTACGCCCGGCCACTGTCATCGCATACAGAAGGCAATCGATGTGCCATCGTCGGCCGCGAGCTGACCCGTCACGACTCTGATGCGATGAGAGTTAGTGAGAGGTCGCAAATTTTCTCGCGACAAGTCAAATTCAGGCAGGATTCGGCAGTATTCGGAGAGAGCCGTGGTGACTGTTTGCGCGCGACGGGCATGCGCTGACGATCGCCCGATCGCTCAACGCGAGGAACGGCCCCACGCCTCGATAAGGCTTTCGAAGGCGCGGCGAAGCTCAGGGTCCTTGAACTCCGGCAGTTGAACCGAGCGCCGAGTTTCGCGCGGAACCGGGCGCAGTCGTGGACGCTCGCGACGGCGCAGCGTGCCCTTGACGAAGCGGATATCGCGCACGATGTCATCGCCAAGCGCGTGCTGGAGACGTTCGAGTATCTGGCCCCGCATCAGGTTCAGTTCCTGAATCCACATTGGACCCGAAACCTTGACCACGGCCGTATGGAACTTGAGCGACTGAACCTCGGTGCGACGCGCGATATTCTCGCCCACGACTTCGGGCCACACCTTCATCAGGCGGACGATTCCGAAGTGACCTTCGGTGTCGAGGCCGTCGAGTATCGGCTGCAGAGCAACGCCCAGCCGTTCGGGAATCTTCAGGCGCTTGGGTTTCACGATTCGATTCTTCCACAAGGTAGCGCCGGTTGCCCATCGGGGGAAGCGCCCGCCGTACTTCTTTTCGAGGACTTTGGCGAGGCTCATCCGATGCGCGATGAAGTCGCCTAAAGGCACACGTCGCGCGCATTTTGCTGCCGTCGTCTGAATAAGATGGTCTTATTTCAATCGAAAGTATTCTTTGCCGCTCTTATTGAGGCGAATATTTGTCAAAAACTTATCCACAACCTAATATATGGGTTGTTAACAGGATGTGTGCACAATCTGTAGCGTATTCTTTGAAAGGTTTTCGCATATTAGGTATCTGGACTACTGTTCCGGAAAAATCGGGATCAACCGGGGGATCAAGACGGTCGCGGGGAGCGGGCCAGCGGGAGAGAGTGGCGTTTTTGCCTTTGATCACATGGGCACTTCGACATCGTTCGGCTGGAATTGAACGGCGCTCGTGAGGACGGCTGAGGAATCAGGGAAGTGGAGCCGATGATAACAAAACCAGAAGAACATACGCGCGACGACGCTGGCACTCATTCGCTGGGCCGGGCCATCGCGCTGGAACGATTTTTCACCCGCCCGGGCGTCAACCCGCTCGACGAGGTGGAATGGGAGCTTCGCACCGCGGTCATCACGGGCGAGGATGGTCGAGTAGTTTTCGAGCAGAAGGACGTTGAGGTGCCGCGCGCATGGTCGCAGACCGCGACCAACGTGGTGGTCTCGAAGTACTTTCGCGGACCGCTCGGCACGCCCCGTCGCGAGACCTCCGTGCGGCAGCTCGTGCTGCGCGTGGTCGATACCATCAGCGGATGGGGTGAAAAGCAGGGCTATTTCGCCAACGCCGACGCGCGCGAGACTTTCCGCGCCGAGCTGACCCATCTGCTCGTCAACCAGAAGGCCTCGTTCAACAGTCCGGTCTATTTCAACGTCGGAATCGACCCCAAGCCCCAGTGCTCGGCCTGCTTCATCCTGAAGGTCGAGGACAGCATGGAGTCGATCCTGAACTGGTACCGCAATGAGGGCATGATCTTCAAAGGCGGTTCCGGTGCAGGAGTGAATCTTTCGGCGCTGCGCTCGTGCCGCGAGAAGCTCTCGTCGGGCGGCACCGCCTCGGGTCCGCTTTCGTTCATGAAGGCCGCGGACGCTTCCGCCGGTGTTATCAAGTCGGGCGGCAAGACCCGGCGCGCGGCCAAGATGGTTGTGCTCAACGTCGACCATCCCGATGTCGTCGACTTCATCAAGTGCAAAGAGGAAGAGGAACGCAAGGCGTGGGCGCTGATCGACGCCGGCTACGACAGCTCGCTCGACGGTCCAGCCTACGGCTCGGTCTTCTTTCAGAACGCGAACAACTCGGTGCGGGCGTCGGACGAGTTCATGCGCGCCGCGGTGGCCGACGGCCCGTGGCATACGCAGTTCGTCACCAATGGCGAGGCTGCCCAGGAATATCGCGCGCGCGACCTGCTCAAGATGATGGCCGAGGCGGCGCATTCCTGCGGCGATCCCGGGATGCAGTTCGATACGACCATCAACCTGTGGCACACCTGCCCCAACTCCGGCCGAATCAACGCGTCGAATCCGTGCAGCGAGTACATGCATCTGGACAACTCGGCATGCAACCTTGCCTCGCTCAACCTGCTCAAGTTCGTTGACGACCGCGGCGAGTTCGACGTGCGCGCATTCCGCCACGCGGTGGACGTATTGATCAGCGCGCAGGACATCATCGTCGACAACTCTTCGTATCCGACCCCGGAGATCGGAAAGAACGCGAGCGATTTTCGTGAACTCGGGCTGGGCTACGCGAATCTGGGCGCGCTGCTGATGGCGCTCGGGTTTCCGTACGACTCGGAGCAGGGCCGGTCGTATGCGGCCGCTGTTACCGCGCTGATGACCGGTGAGGCATATCTGCAGTCGGCGCGAATCGCGCGGCAGATGGGGCCGTTCGCGGGCTACCCGGTCAACCGGGAGCCGATGCTGAAGGTAATCGAACGCCATCGCAGCCATGCCTACAAGCTGGAATCGGCATACGTGCCGCTCGATCTGCTGCGTGCCGCGCGCGAGTCATGGGACGAAGCGCTGAAGCTGGGGCAATCGTTCGGCTACCGCAACTCACAGGCCACGGTTATCGCGCCCACCGGCACGATAGCCTTCATGATGGATTGCGATACCACCGGCGTCGAACCCGACATCGCGCTCATCAAGTACAAGAAGCTGGTCGGCGGCGGGATGCTGAAGATCGTCAATCAGACGGTCCCGCGCGCGCTCAAGCGGCTCGGCTACGATTCCAAAGAGATTCAGGACGTAGTTGAGTATCTTGACGAGCAGGAGACGATCGAGGGCGCGCCCCATCTTGCCGACGCGCATTTGCCGGTCTTCGATTGCGCTTTCAAGGCGCGCGCCGGTTCGCGAACTATCCACTGGCTCGGCCATATCCGGATGATGGGTGCGGTGCAGCCGTTCATCTCGGGCGCCATCTCGAAGACCATCAACATGCCGTCCGACGCCACCCCGGACGACGTGGCCGAGGCTTACGTCAGTTCATGGAAGCTGGGAGTCAAGGCGGTCGCCATCTACCGCGACGGCTCCAAGCGTACCCAGCCGCTCAACACCGCAAAGTCGAACGAACAAACCGCGGTCGAAGACGCTGCCAAAACCGCGATCGACACGACACAGGAGTTCCGTCCGGTCAGGCGCAAGCTTCCCGACGAGCGGCGCTCGATAACCCACAAGTTCGATATCGCGGGACATGAAGGCTACATCACGGTCGGGATTTATGAGGACGGTACACCCGGCGAGATCTTCATAAGCATGTCGAAGCAGGGTTCGACCATCTCGGGCCTGATGGATTCGTTTGCGACCGCGATTTCGTACGCACTGCAGTACGGCGTTCCGCTCAGGTTCCTCGTCGACAAGTTCGCGCACATGCGATTCGAGCCTTCGGGTTTCACCAAGAACCCGCAGATCCCGTACGCCAAGTCGATCATCGACTACCTGTTCCGATGGCTCGCGTCGAAGTTCCTTGAAGAGGACGCCAAACTCGAAGTGGGCGTGGTAGTTCCGGAGGCGCAAGAGAATCAGGCCGCGAGTGCCGCGCCGATACCGACGCTCAGAGACGGCAAGGATGGTGCGATGCGGCAGGCGTTTATCAACCAGGCCGACGCGCCGCCGTGTCCCGATTGCGGGTGCATCATGGTGCGCAACGGTGCCTGCTACAAGTGCATGAACTGCGGAGCGACGAGCGGATGCTCGTGATTTGAGGAAAGGAAAACAGGTGTCGAGGTCCCGGGGGAACGATAAAGCGGTGAGGCGGAGGGCCGGGGGTGGTCGGATGATGCGGGTGCGGAGCAAAACGGAAGCGGCGCGCGGCGGCGCAAAGTAAAAGGCTCTAAGGTGGATGCGGGTTCTCCCGGGACCCGCATGAAAAATCGACAGCAAGCGGCATTACCGCTTCAGAGTGTGGTGGAGGCGGTTGTGGATGTGGGGACGGCAGGGGGGTCGGCGCAAGCCGACCCTCCATTAAATTCCTCGATTCGGCGAAAGGGTGGGGTCGATACAACGGCGTAACCTGCTCAAGCCTCGTCTTTTCCCGGAACAAGCCGCCATCAATCGCCTGCGTATTGACTGCCGGTATCTTGATCGCGCGAATCCGCGCGGAAGGATGGGGCTTCGATGGCGCAAGAGCGAACCTTCACTGTCGAGCAGGCCAGGCGCTTCTACGATCGGATGGGGGCGCGTCAGGACTGGAACCGTTTCTACGAGGACCCCGCGGTCGAAGCGTTGATCCGACACAGCGGATTCCAGCGCGCACGCTCGGTCGTCGAGTTCGGATGCGGCACCGGGCGTCTCGCCGAGCGGTTGCTGCGCGACTACATGATGTCCGACGCGCGCTACCTTGCCCTCGACACGAGTACAACGATGGTTAACCTGGCCCGGGACCGCCTGGAGCCTTTCGGTAAGCGCGTCGAAGTGCGCGAGACGGACGGTTCGGAACACATCGAGGCGCCTGACGGAACCTTCGACCGATTCCTTTCCACCTTTGTTTTTGACCTGCTCTCAAGCGAGCAGATAACGGCACTGATCGACGAGGCTTGCCGGGTGCTCGCGCCGAATGGCCGACTGTGTCTGGTCAGTCTCACGCACGGCCGCACGGGCCTTGGGCGAATTGCCTCGCGAGCCTGGCATGGCGTCTGGACGCTCAAGCCGGGGCTTGTCGGCGGATGCCGCCCGATAGAG
>JBJKQX010000417.1:0-32993 GCA_046704965.1 Binataceae bacterium (SeqCode) | reverse complement strand
GCTTTGAGCCGGATGCCGAGACGGCCTTGCCGGCGGCGGCGGCGATGCCTTCCGCCTGGTTGCGGCGCATGCCGCTCTGCTCGAGAGCCCGAGCGAGGGTGAGGGTATCGAGAGCATTGTTCGCCATGGTGGCCTCCTTGAAAACGAAACCCGGCCGCGTGCGGCCGGGAGGGTGGATGGGGAGACCGGGCAGAGACTTCAGAGGGTATCCACGGATCCGGAGACCTGCCTGATCTCACAAGGAGGAAAAGGAGGAATGGCAAGTCTGGCGGACGCGCGGAAGAAGCCCGGCGTGAGGCCGGGTGGCGCGGCCGCCGAAAAACCATGGGAGAGAAATCGCAATACTGTGCGACGCGAACGGTGTCCGACGCCGGCACAAGCACAGCAATAATCCGGCCGAATAGAGCCCGTTGGATGGTCGTGAATTAAATCGGAGACCGCTGAACGCTCGCGCTTAAACGAGGAACTGAAAGCGGGGTGTTGTTGTAGTAACGCTTGTGGCCAGGGACGGCTCAAGGGAGATAGTGTTGAAAAAGTCTGGGCTGTACGGCCCCAATCGAATTTTGTGGAACAATGAATCGCCGGAAACCCAAACTTGGTCCCTTTGATGCGTGGACCAATTCGCACACGCATAGATATTGTGAGCAAAATTTGCGTGCCGACTTTTTCAACGGAATCGGGAAGAAGCTGCCGTTGGCGACATGGCGGCTACGGGTTTCACCGCAGCGCCCACGAGGAGTCCGTCAATGTCTCCGTGTCCAGTTTGCGGCCATTCGCGAAGTGCGAGGAAAACGCGATGCGGCAGTCGGTCCAGCGTATCATCATGAATGAGATATTCTTCCCCAATCCAGGCTTTCGGCGGCAGCGTCATTAATGCCGACCTTTACGGAATTCTGCGCGTCGGGGCGTGCCGGCCTTGCAGACGGATATTCGGCCTCCATATAGCCGTGGATAGAAAGGATCAAAAGGACCTTATGGCGAAACAGCCAAATATTGGCACCTGTCATATTTGCGGCACGACCGATAAGCTTTCATTCGAGCACGTACCACCCCGCTCGGCGTTCAATGATCACCGGCTGCTCGCGCTCAGCTTTGACGACTTCATCGGCGCGGAAAATCTAGACGATATTCGCGGCGGCCGGGTGCTTCAGCGAGGTTTAGGCGCTTATACCCTCTGCTGCCAGTGCAATAACGATACCGGTTCGTGGTACAGCGCGGCCTATGCGGAGTGGGCGGTACAGGCGATGCAAATTCTCATTGGTACTCGCGGAAAGGCATCTTTGGATTATCCCTTCAATCTGTACCCGCTACGCGTCCTTAAACAAATCGCCTGTATGTTTTTCAGCGTGAATAGCCCAGATTTTCGCCTTGCCCACTCCGATCTCGTACGTTTTGTTCTTGATAAGCATTCACGCGCGCTTCCGCGGAACGTGAAAATCTACGCTTTTTACACGTTTTCCAACCGCATGCGACGAGCTGGTGTCTCTGGCCTCGTCAAAGGCGTGGGAACTGCGAAGGGGCGCCTGCATCTGTTTTCCGAGATCACCTTTCCACCTTTCGGCTTTATCATGACTTTCGCGGGGCAGGAGCCACCAGAGTCTGGGTTCTGCGAGATCTCCGGGCTCGCTGCCTTCAATTACAAGGACTGGCGCACGTGCGTTACCATGCGCTTACCAGTCATGCCGATCTACACGGGGTTTCCAGGTGATTACAGAACCCGCGAGCAGACAATCGCCGACTACGAGAGGAACATAGCCTCGAAAGCGGCGGCCAGGTCTTTCAGCACTGTCAACCCCGCTCGCCATACTCGTTGAGCCGCGCGTGTTTTCGCGTCGTGTCGTAGCAACCTATCAGATTGAACGACCGCTTCCGGCGCAAGGTCCTCGTTCTTGGAAACGGAGAAAATTCCGGCCGACCACTGGCCTCGCAGCCAACGGCCCCGCTAGGGAGATTCCGGCCCTTCGCAAATCACGAGTGGGATGCATCGCGGCGGAGTTAACGGCGACGCCACAAATGACCGCTCGACCCCATACGAGCCATCGGGCGCAGCGAAACCTGCTCTCGCCCGGAACATCCCAATGGGATCGTTGGCATAGGTTGCCGGTTTTGCCCCGAAGCAGACCTTGCCGGCCTGGCGGGCTAACGCTGGGTGCGGGTGGCAATCGGACCTCCAATCTTGGCCATTCCGAGGACGTCTGGAATCGGTCGATCGGTGCGTAAATCAGGAGTTTCGCACCGGTGGAAAACGATGGTTCTCGATCTTTAAATCTTTGATCTCTGAATGAGCCACCCGACCGATCGCAGCCGTTCATTCCTGTCGAGTTGTTGCCGAGCCAAAGACCTCTGGAATCCCACCGGCGCCCATTCCAGCTGTAGCGACGCTGGTAGCGGCAGGCTGCGGCGGCAAGCAGGCTCTCACGTCAGAGTGCCGCTCGTGAATTTATCAAGTAAAATAGGCCGATTAGAGCGCGACCAGAAAGGCCAAACTATGAAAGACATCAACGAGATTAAATCGGAAATCAGGGGCGCTCTGGAAGAGGCGGCGGCAGAATGTCGCAACGAAGACCGAGATACTCCGTGGACACAGGCGATCAAAAGAAGGCTCACCGTCATTGGACATAGACACCGCTATGAAGTTTGCTGTAGCGACGCGGGCGGCATTTCGGATGATAAAGCCGAGTGGGGTGAGTGGCTATATGACTTATGCTGGCTAGAACGTAGCGGAGATAAATTCTACAAGCGAATGCCCCTAGCCATGGAATCCGAGTGGGATATGCAGATTGAGGATGAGGTGTTGCCTGATTTTCAAAAACTCGTGTTTTCGGGCGCCACTCTTCGGCTCCTGGTGTGGCAGAACAAAAACCACGCGGCACTACGCAGTGATGTGAGACTTTTCTCTGGGCAGATCGACGCTGTGAACGGTGATCACGCTAAGTACCTCTTCGCCGGATTCTCTCGCGCTGATAGAAAGTTTGAATTTTATCCGCTCTAAGTAGATTGCGCCGCAAGCCGGCCGACCGTGCAAATTTCAACAAAAGTTCGCTTGGAACGTCATCGCAGTCAAGGTGACGTGAGCGTCGAGTGGTGGATATAGCTCGAAGGCCTTTGGCTCGCGTGAAAAGTTCCAAAGCCGGAACAGACACCATTCGGTACGCTTCCGCTCCGCGACTGCGAGCTCGTTGCGTGTGATCTGAAAGGGGGTGCGTTCCCAACCGTTAGTAGTTTTGACTTCAATTAGGCGTGGTCGACCATCGGGGATAAAACTTGCAATGTCGTAGCCAAGCCCATCTCCATCTTCCTCAGCCACCCATCGTATCTTTCGGGCAAGGTCGTCACGGCCTGCGCCGGTCAACACGGCGTGTTCGTGTTCTAATACGCGTTCTTCTCCTGCTCGCCCGAGAGTACGATTGTGCTCGTCTCTCGCCGCAACGTCGAATTTTCGAGCGATGTGGAGCATCTGCTCTAGTTCCTGTGGCGGCGGCTGGTTTGAATGCGTTGGCGGCGACCCGATCCAGATGACGGTCGCCGCATGCAATCCTGACGCTGGATACGCGATTGGTTCCCTGCCTACCCAAGCGGGGTTCCGATCTAGCCAACGCACTATTGCATCGACCAGCGTTATCTGGAAATGGAAGGCGGGCTTATAGCCAGGAATCCAATCCTCACCGAGCCCCTTGAGTACAGCGCTGATATTTTGGTGTTTGAATTCGATCGACTTCCGAGAGCGATCGATCTTCTCTTGCATTCGTCGGTTATGTTCCGACTTGCTATAGGGCCGGTGGGCAATGTCATCGGCCAGCATCATGAAGTAATCCTCCACGATTAGGTCGTTTTCCTTGTCCGTCCAAGGACCACTTGACATTCCGTTCTGACTCCCGCCTCATTCAACCAGAATCATTCAGGGTGACGCCCATCCTGTGGATGTAATCGGATCAGACCGATCGGATCACTTTCGTTTCAATCAGTGCGCGCAGGTGAGCCCGAAGATTGGAGGGAACGTCACCGCCGGTGAGTAAAACCCCTGCCTCCATGTTCTTTTCGAGCGCGTGGCCAGTAAGGTTGGCGCTCGTCAAGAATGCAGCGTTGCCGTCAGCAACGGCCACCTTCGCGTGAACCCGACCATTGGTGAACGGCTGTGGGCGATCGGTCCAGATATACAATTTGGCTGAAGGAACAGCGTTTCTCATCGTCGAAACCGGATCGACGAGCAGGCTCCCACCTTGGGTCACGGAGGCTTCGACAAGAATGCGAGTGTCGACTCCTCGTTCAGTGGCCGCGTTGATCGCGATTATGACCGAAGGAACATCGTAGGCGACAAAGCTTACGATGAAGAGTTCTCGCGTCGCGTGCTGAATGAGGTCCAGGAGCACCTGTTCGGTCCGTCTAGTCGCGACGAACGGTGTCGTCGGCCCCGTCCAGACGAGTTCGACGTTACAATCTCCCTGCAACCGCTGCCGAGTATGAGCCGCGGCCAACAGCATTCCGGCCACGACGTCTCCGGGCAACGCCGTATCCTGCCACGCCGTCACGAACGATTCCAAGGCCGCTCGGGCAACCGGCGTACCAACGATTTTCTGAAGGTCTTGTTCCCGAGCCGATGAGGACGCGCCTCGCAGCCGCGACGCGATCGCTTCGATCTTCGACGGCGAAAGTAGCGCGGCCAACTCCGCGACGGCATCCAAGAGCGATCCCATCACGAGTTCCGGAAAAATGCGGCGGTTTGGTTTTCGAGCGTGGGGACCACCAACGCGCGGTCGAGATGCCGATTGCCTCGCTCGCAAGACGTTTCCGACACGAAGGAACAAGCATGACAAGCCGCTCCGTGTAGCGATTGATCTTTGCTGGGGTCGTGCTCGGAGCACAGCGGATCGGAAGCGCAGACGTGCGCGCGATCCAGGGCCTGGCGCAGCAGCCGCCCGAGATTTTCGGGTTTACCTAGTTCGACCAATCCTCCGAGAGTTCCATCGGAATCGGCTGCCGCCGTGTAGATGAGGAATCCGGCCTGATTTTTCCCCTCGTCGACTTCCGCGTAGATCCGTTCACGAATACTGGCGGCATTGTATCCGCATTCGAGAGCCAGCTCTCTGATCAGCATGTGTGCCAGGGTGTGCAGCAATACGTATCGCGCGCCCGGATAGCCCTGTCTCGGATCGAGATTCCGTTTTTGGCGCCACCCACGATGCCCAGTGCGTAAGCGAGCATCGACGTCTTTGACTGCATCCAGGTCGGCCCATGCTTTCAGGGCGTCGGCATCAAAGCGAACAAAGATGCCCTCGCCATGAACCTGTGTCGCCGGCACCCAATCGGGCGCCGAACGGCCCAGCGGAGCACGCGGCGCGGCATCGTCGCCCGATCCCTCATCGGGGGACTCGACGCGCGTGAAGCCGAGCAGAGCATTCACTTCGCGCAATCGTTCCAACAGTAAGACGCGTGTGATGGCCGCTTCGAAGCCTTTCGGAACCCCGACCTTCTTGCTCATGAAATGCGGGTAGTCGGTCGGCGGATCGTCCGCCGTCAGAACCTGCCATTCCGGCTCTTTGAGGTCGCTTTGGCCGACATCTATGCCGCCCGTCCTGTGGGCTTCGATGGCGGACCAAATCTGGTCGCTGGTGAATTGCTCGATGCCAGGGAGCTGCGCCGTCTTCTTCAGCGTTTTGACGACGAAACCGACTTCGCCGGCCGACGAAACGTCCTCGAAGAAGGTCCAGCCGTCCCCGACGAGTTGCGCCAAGGGACTACCCGTCTGGGGGATGGCGAGGACCGACAACGTGACCGGGAACCACCCGTTTGTCGCACCGAGCAGAATCGCCCGCGGCTCTTCGACACAATCTTCGTCAAAACGATCGATGTGAGGATGCCTCCCGCGACACCCGGGCAAATTGTCTCTGCCGGCCTGGCCGAAAGCCTGGGCCATGTTCTTCGATGCGCCGCAGGCGTCGCATTTGACCCAGAGGTTCTCGGTTTGAAGCGACGCACCGCTTTCAAAAAACCGTAGGGTGCCGCGACATTCAGAGGGGCCAGCATGAACGAACCAGTGCCAAGGGAAATCGTCCAGATGTCCGGCACGACAAGCCGTCAGGAAGCGCGCCGGGACGGCGTCGGCGTCACGAGCTCGCTGATCATTGTTCGAACCCCGGCAGCCCTCATGGACGAAACGGGTCAGCTCCGGACGGTATCTGTTTTCCTTCAGCTTGAATAAGCCGGCATCGAACGGCGAAAGGAGCCCGCATTTCACGCAACGCAACCACCTTGGGAACGGCTTCACTGGAACGCCGATCAGGGCTGCGGGAGAAAACGGGTCGACGACATCAGGCTCGCCGATCGGGGGCATACGCAGCGATTCCACTTGAGGCCCGAGAACGCTGCGGACGTTCGCCAACAGGCGTGCCTCTTGGATGGGCTGGCATCTATCCTTTTCCCAATGGTCGATCCCCATCGTGACGACCGATAAATTGGGCAGATCGACCAGCGCGCCTGGACCGTAGGTCCACAGGAGCTGGCTCGGCCGGATTTCGCCTACGGGTGTCTTGCTCATGCGTCACTCCCGTCCATTGGAGTGACTCGGGCTCGCCAGATGGGGTCGCTCGTCGAGCGAGAATCCTCCATCACCAGCCTCACGCCGGGCTCGACCTCACGCATCGACATCGGGACGGTCCAATCCGTCCACGGCTTCACGCCTGGAGCTTCCAAAAGAGGATACGCCGTCGGGCCTGCGCCATACTTCTGATAAACGAGCGTGCGGCCACCGATGCCCGCCTCTTTGGCCCAATCATCTGCTCGTTGCTTCAATTCCTGTTCGGTCAGCGATTTCTTTGCGGAATCCTCGGTGACTTCCCACGTCCGCTCGGCAACTACACCGATCGTCGTTAACATCTCCGGTCGACTGGGACTGTTCATCGCGCCCGCTCCCGTATTTGGCGCGAAGGGATCATAGGCGTTTCGCATGATCGACAGCATCGCGCCCGTGAGACCACGGTCCAATGCCCGCGGCGAGAATGGCGTCACGGATTGAGCTTCGACGTGCTGATAGAAGGTCGCGTGATAGTGCTCGAACGTCTCATAGTGTGAGAGATCGCGCGGACGCGCCCAGGTGAGGACGGTGGCGACCAAGCCCGGCGGCGTGCGGCCGACGCGGCTGGTCGCCTGGATATACTCGGCCGTTCCCTTCGGCTGGCCGTTGACGACCATCACGCCGAGGCGGTTCACATCGACGCCAACCGAAAGCATGTTGGTGGCCAGCACGACGTCGATCGGGCGTGGGTCGCCGGGAGCCCGGTTCTCGAGCCATTTCCGCGTCGCGGGGTCGAACGTCCCATTGAAGGGGATTTCGAGTTGGTCGAGATAGCGCGGAATGTCGTGACTGGAGACACGGGACGTCAGTTCGCGGACGTCGTCGACTCGTCGCTGCGATAAGCCCGGCCGATCGACGAGGCTCATGCTGACGCGGAAGGATCGCGTCTGGACGTCGTCTTCGGCGAGGCGCTTCATTCCGCCCAATTCGCGCAGCGAATTGAAATAGCCGACCAGCGTCATGTAGGGGTCGGCGACCGGACCGAAACGATCGAAGAGCGCCTGCGCCGCGGTCAGGAAGGCCGTGTACGTTCGGATAAGCACCGCGGGGCGAGAGCTGCCGGGCGCGCATATGCCCATGTAGCGGCGGCCGGGCTTCTCTTCGATGGGCCGCTGGACCGAGAAGAAGTTATCCTCGACGTCGAGACCGGAGGGCGGAAAGACCGAAATGCGCCGCATGAACACGTTGCGCACTTGATCTTCGGCGCGCCGGACGGTCGCGGTGGATGCCACGACCTTTGGTCGGACCTTCGTATCGCCGAGGGGCCAGGTGCTCAGCTCATCGACGGCGCTCTCATAGAGGCCGACCATGGTGCCGAGGGGACCGCTGATGAGGTGGAACTCGTCTTGGATGATGAGATCGGGGGGGCGGAGAGCGGATCGCACCGGCTTCACCTTCGCCGCGGGATGGGCGCCGCGCGCGCGATGACCCGTGCCGCAATCGTGCCCCGGCCAGAGCAAGCCATGGCGTTCGCATTCTTCATCGACGCGGCCGAAGAGGGTTCGAACTTCCGGCCGCCAGGCCATCATGGCGAACTTGTCGACGGTCGCGATCATCATCGTGGGAGGACGATGGTAGATTTCCTCATCGACCACCTTCACCGGCAATCCGGGGTGGGCGAGCCCGCTGGAGCCGGCTCGCGAGAATTCGCAGGTGCCGAGCTTGTCCCCGCAGTGAATGAGAGTCCGGCCGAGAACCCTGTCGACCTCGATGTCGCGCCCAGCGGAGATCTCCGAGCCGCACCATGGGCAGCTCGTCAATTGCGCCGGTGACGCGATGCCGGCACGATTCCGATCACCATTGCGCAACGCTTCGATCGCCTGGTGAGCGTCTTCGGTTCGGCCCGGCGTCACCCTGTTGCCGACCCACAGTCCCAGTGAGAAGGGCTCCTTGCCCCAGGTCTTCTCGTCGGCGCGACGGATGACCTCCATTGCGCACAACAGCGCGGCCGCGCGCTGGAATTGCTGGAGCGTCAACAGGCGCAGCGTGTATCGCATGATTACGGCGACGCCGCGCGAGGCGTCGAGCCCACCGAGGTCGTTCTTCAGCCGGCGCATCGCCATCGCGAAGGCAGCCACACCCAGATAGGCTTCTGTCTTACCGCCGCCCGTTGGGAACCACAGCAGATCGGCGAAGGCCTCCACGGGTTTCGTTCGATCGGGATGCGCCGGGTCGGCGAGCGAAGGCACCGACAACAATAGGAAGGCCAATTGGAAGGGGCGCCAGGATCTATTCCTTGGGATGTCGAGCTGCGCGATGCCCGCTGCCTCGCCCCGCCTGCACTTGAGGGCATAGAGGCTCCGGACGCGCTGTAGTGCCATGGACCTGTTGGCGAAGCGAAATGCCGATAGGGCCGCGTCATCAGAAAAGAGTGTGCTGATCCCGTCGCGAAGACGGCGCAGAGTTTCCTCGCAGCGGGCGATCACGTCTCGCCCCGGCTGATCGAAGCCGGTGATCTCGCTTTTCAGCCGCGCACGTTGCTCCTCGATCCATACGGCGTAGTCGTCGACCAGGCATGACAGGGCATTACGCAGCGTCCGCGGCTCCAATTCCGCGAGGCGGCTCATGTCTAGCCAACCTTCGTCGACCATCCGGCGCATCGCCGGGCGATCGCCGGGGTCGAGGCCCGGCGTCTCCGTCACGGCGATCTCGTAGCGCGGAATGATCTCGGTGCGGACCCGCCAAGCCTTCCCGGAATCTTCCAGCATCGTGTCGGCGTGGACCGACACGCCGTGGCCGACCGCGAACTCCAGCCGATTGCGATAGATCAGCGCTAGGCGATCGCGTTCCGGATCGTCGACGACGATTTCATTGGATGGGCGTCGCCTGAAGATCGCCTTGTCCACAGCGCCGTCGAGCGCGGCCACGGAAATCTCCGGCTGGAAAAGCCAGGCGCGGTCCTTGTTGTCATCGGGCTCCAACTGGCCGTTCACCAGGAATAGGGTGACGAGGCGCTCGCCCTGGTCGTTCGTCCGGACGGTGCCTTGCAGCCTGACGTCAGGCTGGTCTCGGTCCGGCGTCGAGGGCCTTATCGGTCCGTCGCTCAGAATCAGGGGAACGACCCCGCCGCACGGGATGCGTCGCCACACCTTGACCTTCGTCTCTTCCTCTTTCCCGGTCGCCCGATTCCTCCGGGTCTTGACGACGTCGTGCTCGTCACTCGGGACGCGCTCGTAACGCCCCCAGCGAACCTCGACCGCGAGCGAGTCCACGCCCTGCGCGACGCAGAAGGTGAGCCCCAGGCTGGAGGGCACAAGCGATTGATTGTTCGTCGTGTCGATCTCGTCGAGGGCATCGTCCTCGGGCTCCACACGGCCGGAAGCGCTCGCGAATTCGGCGCCCGGCTCGTGAATGGGCGCGGCTCGTTCATCCTCGATGTCGCCGATCTCATCGGCCGCCGCAGGCTCGACGAGGACCGTCTCGCCGTCACCCGGCCGTCGAGGTGCGAGCTTCCCGACCAGGTAGCGGTCGCGAACGCTCATATCCTTGATCAGCTCATGCGGCCCGCCGGCAGGGCCGAGAAGATCATCGCGGACGGCAACTTCGAGCAGATCGCGCACATAGGCGACGTTTTGGATGAGCGGCACGGCATCGATGTCGGAAATCCCGACAGCCTTCGCTGCGCGCACGAAATCATCCCAAGGGAGGCGGTTGATCAGCCCGGCGGGTGCAGTGAGACCCAATCCGCTCAACGGTGTCGGCGAAGTGACGGTTTGGAGCTTGTCGAAATAGAAGTAGGTTTCGGCTTCCGTCGATCGAACGCGAAGGAGTCGTCCGACTCGCGTGACCGACTGGGTGAGATCGAAGAGAAGCAGCCAGTCACCCGCCGCGATGCTCGCGAACAGGTTGGGTCCTCCCGCGCACGAGAAGCCGAAATCGTGCTGCCCTGCGCGAACGGTCGCATCAGCGGCCATCCAAGCCGCTTGAGCCGGCATCTGTGCTGTCGTGCCGTTATCCGGAGGGCTGGATTCGCTCATATCTGGTTCACCAACTTTTCGAGACGATCCAGCTCCTTGCTGGCCTTGAGATATTGCTCGTAGGCTTCCTGGGCGCCCCTGATGAGTGTGTCGTAGTGGGCGATCCGGCTACCGGGTGAGATCGCCGCCATGGACGATTTGAGTCGATCGGGGTTCGCCTTCTCCTCCTCGATCGATTTGCCCAGAACGAACACGACCTCGATGTTCGGTGAGGAATCGCCTTGCTGTAACAGGATCTTTCGCAGCGTATCGACGTAGCGTTGGCCTTGCTCCTGCAATTCGAGGAGCTTCATCACCCGACCGGCCTTTTTCAGTTCGACGATGATGTGCTTTCCGGCGTAGGTGCGATAAGCGATGTCGACCCGACCGAGTTTCTCTTTCTCGTTGAAGTCCTCGACGATGACGCCTTCGGACACGAGGCGCTTTTCCATGAGTTCGCTGCCAGAAGCGCGCTCCCAGGCGGGGTCCAGCAACCAGAGGTGATCGAACAGATATTTCTGGAGGACCTTCTCCTTCGCGTCCTCATCGACGATCTTCTGAAACTCCTGGATGGCGCCGAGCCGAGACCGCACGATGTCGCGATACAGCGATGCTTCGAGAGAATCCCGATCGGCGAGCAGCGTGAGCAGCTTGTCCACGCTGGCGATACTCGCGATGAATTCGTCGGTCGATCCCCGCAGCTTCATGCGTTCGAATGCGAGGATGCCGTGGCGATACAGAACCTTGCGATCGTCGTCCTCTTCGATTGGCAGAGCGCTGAGTTTTGCGATCAGTTCCTCGGCGCTCTTACGGAAGCCTTCCGGCAGTCCATCGAGCCATTCCGCGAGGGCGGGCGATGTTTCCTTCGCCTTCTCGATTTCGTGCTTCCGCCGCCACTCGTTCCAGCGGCTCTCGACCTGAGTGAGCCGCGACCGCAGGAACGCGAGCAGTTGCTGGTATCGCTCGTCGTCCTCCTGCACGCGCTGTCGATCGCTGGTCGCGATGTCGGGCTTGTCGTCGATGTCCAGGAAATCGGCCTCGATCTGTCCCGTGAGGTATTTGGTGTAGATCCTGGCGTCGTTCAGCTTGTCGAGGATGTTCTCATGGAATAGCCGCCCGCGAGCGAACACGACGATGCCGTTCATGTTGCCGGCTTCGGTGCTTTCCAGATCCTTCGGCTTTCTGGCGGTGCCGATCCAGCCCTTCACGCGCCATGTCGCGTCCCAGGCATCGAAGCGGTCGGAGAGAGACTCCTTTTCCTTGAGCTGGAAAGAGGCCGTCAGATCGGGCTCTTCGATCCCGAACGTCCAAAGGAACTGGACCATGGCGAGGTCGCCACGGTCGGCAGCGGTGATGGGCTGGCCGTCGATCTCGACCTTGAAACCGTGGGCTTCCCCCACGACCGAGAACCGCCTCGCCAGGCGCTTGCGGAGCGCCACGGCTCCCGGCCCGAGACGCTGGCGCTTGACGTCCTTGAGGATGATCTTCGTCCCCTTCGCGACGGTGATGTCTCCGGCCGGCAGCGGTTCGGGACTGTAGAAGGGCTTTTGGTCCCGGACGGAGTCATGGATACCGGCGACCGTCATGCGCAGCCCATGCGCGCCGCCGTCCTTGGCCGAATGCACCTCAATGGTGTCGGCGATCGAGAAGAGCGAGAGTTTGCCCAACCCCTTCCTGCCCATCACCGGCCGTCCCTTGGGCGTCACGCGACCGTTCGTCTCTTCACGACGCCGGTAGCCGACGCGCAGATACTTGTCGTTCATGTCGACGACCGACATGCCGATGCCATCATCGGTGATCTCGATCCACTTGCCGTCTGGGTCGATCCGAATGTCCACCTTCTCGGCATCCGCATCCCAAGCGTTGGCGACGGCTTCGGTCAGGACGGCGGCGATGTTGCTGTAGAGGTTGATGCCGAGGTGGTCGAGTACGTTGAGGTCGACCGTCATCTTGTATGTGTCAGTCATCGACGCTCTCCGTCTCAATAGTATCGGCATCGAAGAAACCGCCGGTGTCTTGGTTGACCTGCGCCTTCCTCGATGCTGTTTTCTTGGCTGACTTGTGCAGTCCCGCTTCGACCTCGTCCTGGTACCGCCGTCGGTTCAACTCGGTAAATCGACGCAACACCTCCGCACGCGCAACATCGGAGATCGTGAAGCGAACGCGGTCGTTCTCCGCGAGGTTCGGTTGCTCATGATAGCCATGCCCGAGGTCGAGATCGTCCCACCCGTAGGCACGCATGACGGCGGCGTCGATCTCGCGGTGCATCTCCCGAAGGCGCACGATGCGCGCTTCAACGTCAGCGGCGTCGTGGAAACGGTTGTAGAGCTTCGTGAGACCGATCTGGTTGGCCGGATCAGTCATTATCTCTCGTCGCGATTGCAGGTACTCACGACCCAGCTGGTCGAAGCGAATGACGTCGGAGGCTTCCAAAAAGGGAAAAGTCTCGACCGCGTCCGACGGCGAGAAATTCAGATCAAGCTTCATCCGGGAAGACTGTTTCCAAACCCACGCATCGACCGGGGATGAATTGAAGATTGCCGCGTAGGCAAATGCCTCCGTCACGGCGAAAACGACACATTTCTCGTGAAAAATGACGTCGTTTTGTACTACTGACGGATTGAAATACTTTCCGACACGCCCCGCCACGAGAATATGCTCAAGTGGGCGGGTCTGCGCGCTTCAATCTTCGGGATGCTGTTCGAAGTAGTAACCGCGACCTATCGCATGATAGAGGCCCGGACGTTTTTCGCCGAATTGCCACCAGCGTTCGGGCAGAGGCTTCCGAAGAACGAACTCACCTCGCTCGTTGAGACGCTGGCGTTCCGGTCTGACCCGATCTTCGATCCGCTGCCAGGGTAATTCGTATTCTTGCGCGCGCGCCTCGGGCCAATCCCAGAAACTGATCACCCATCGAGTGGCCCGCTGCTCTGGAACTGATTTGAGATCGTCTCCGTCAAGGTACGGAAAGATCACATCGACGTTTCGCGGGTCAGCATCTAGCATGCGCTGCGCTTCCTCGGGCGCAAGTACGAAGCCCTTTCCGAGCACATAGGAACCGATGAAAGCAATGTTCTGTGCAGCCTTCAGCCCTTTCGGACTCCACTCCTCTTGATCTGCAAGGTACGCTGACACGAATGCAACGGGGCGTCCGCGCAACGAGCATTCGCCACTCCACTTGCCTTTGTGGATATGGACACGACTGGTGACAACCGCCGCCTTCCCAGGCCAAGGCTCGTTCGGATAGGCCGCATGAATGACAGCGCCCGCGCCGACCATGGCTTCTAGCCCGACCTGCCGTGTGTCGCCCTCCGCGATAGTATTGACCGCGAGTAGTCCGAAACCACCCCCGTCCCGCAAGAGCGAGTAAGCGCGTAGGAAAAAGTACGCGACGAGGTCGGCTGACCCCCGCCGACCTTCAGCGACTTGGTCAACGAGCCAATTGCGATAAGCCGTACCGGCCACCCCAGTGATCCGCTGTCCCCCCAAGAATGGAGGATTGCCAACGAAGGCATCAAACCCACCATTGTCCCGCGAAAAGACTTCTGGGAATTCGAGTGGCCAGTGGAGTGGTCGTCGTGAGGCGCCATCAGGAGCATCTCTCGCGAGGTCGGTAAACGCGTCGCGCGCCGCGCGGCCCTGAGCGTTTGCTTCGCCGTTCGCGGCTGCATCGGCAATGGTTGCCAGCGTCGTGGTTCTCATCGCCCGTTCACCGGCACGATCCTCGGAGAGGACGATGCCGACGAGGCCATCGGCGATCAGCTCCGGAAGCGCGAGTTCATTGCGTGATTGGGCGTCGAGTGCCGCCATTGCCTCGACATCGCCGATGTCGCGGATGGGGATCGAGCGAAGCTGGCTGCGGAGTTCAAGGGCCTTGTCGACGGCCGTCCGGATCGTCCGGCCGAAAAGGCGAAGCTGCGCCTTACCCTTCGGCTTCATATCCAGCTCGATGAGCTGGCCGAGATCATGGATGCCGAGAAGGCTGTCGCCGCTCCGCAGGTTGTGATCGAGAAAGCCGAAGGGCCGTCCCTTGGCGAGCGTGGTCAACCACAGCGATAGCTTGGCGAGTTCGACCGCGAGCGGGTTCTTGTCGACACCGTAGAGGCAGCGCTCGGCGATCAGGCGACGTCCGAGGATGGCGCGTTCTTCGATGTCGCGCGACAGTGGTTCGAACCCGGCCGCGTCATCTGCGGTGCGAGTGCGGCCTTCGTCGTCGATCCGGCCGTCCGCTGCTTCTATGCCCGACCAGGCCTCGACCAGCCGATCGGCGAGCCAGCTGCACGCCTGCACGAGGAACGCGCCTGATCCCATCGCAGGATCGCAGATCTTGAGGTCGAGGAGTTCGTCGGCGCTTTTGAGCTTCCAATCCTCGCGCGCCGCACCTTCGGCCGGACCACGAAAAACGATCGGCGTCAGGGTTTCTTCGACGATTTTCTCGGTCAGGCTCTTGGGCGTGTAATGCGTTCCGCTCTCGCGCCGGTCGGCGCCGAGGACGACGACGAAGGCGCCCGCGTGATGGACCAGAGGGTATCCCCACGGGTCCGTCCGCAGGAGTTCGGCATAGGGCAGGATGCGGTCACGTAGCGCCACGTCGCCACGGCAGACGGTGAGCAGGCGCGCCGCGAGGCGTTCGTCCGGCGCTCGCCCGATGGCGTTGCGAATGGCAGGCTCAGAGCGCTCGCTCCGTTCCTTCAGGAGTTCGACGATCCTCGCGGCGCCGTCGAGGTGCGCCGACTCGACCTCGCCCAATGTGACACGCGCATTCTTGGCCTTGGCCGATCCTTCGAGTTCGAGTGTCACGTCATCGACGCGCTGGACCGTGCGTTCGAGTAGGCCTTCATAGACGTGGCCGATCTGCTCCACGTCGAGCGCCCGGTAGGACAGCGTGCGCCCTTCGAAGGTCTGGATCGCTTCAAGCAGGAGCAGAACCGTCCGATCGTCGATCGGCAGGGGTTCCGCCGGGTCGCTCCGCCAACTCGTCCCTTTCTTGCGCCCTTCGAGGAAGGGGTAGCGGTCCGGATCGAAGAGTGATCCGCCCATCGCCGGGAGCCGAAGCACCGGATGATCGATTCCGCCATAGACGCCACGAAACAGCGCGAGCAGCCGTGACCACGCCGAACGTCGACGTTCGAGAATCTCCTCGGAGTCGGCGCGCAACTGCATGCGCAGGCTGGAGAGCGCGTAGAACGAATCGTATCTGGGATCGCCGAGGAGAAGCAGGCCGCGTTCTTCCGCCGCGAGGAGGAAGACGAGCCGCATCATGACCGTCAGTCCGGCCTCGTAGAGTTCCTTCGGATCGACGTCGTGCAAGAGATCCCGGTTGCGATCCTGATCGGCGCGGTCGAGGGACTGGACCAGCACTTCGACCGCACGGCGGACCTGCTCGCCGAGTGCGTCGGTCACATCGTCCTGGTGCTTCAGCGATCGTTCGAACAACGCCGGTAGCCTTTCGGCTTCCGGGCCGAAGAACCGACGAACCCCGAGCAGGCTGACGAAGGCGCGGAGCGTTTCGGGCTCCTGGCCCCAGAGGCGGGCATACCAACTGGCGAAGCTCGCGACAGCGCCGGCCGGCGCATGAACCAGCATCCAGCGCTCGCCGTTGGTCACGAGACCGACCGGGCATCCGGCGGCGCGAAGCACCGACACCATCCGGTCGCCCGGAGTCGTTGCCAGCCCGTCGTAGTTCCGGGTGGCGTCGAGATCGGTGTCGGGATCATAGAGCTGGACGAGCAGGAGCGGGTCGTCGCCCTGGGTCGGATTGACGATCGCCAGGTCAGGCGCGATCGTGACGCCGTGCTCGGGCAGCGACACCTTCAGCCGCTCCGGCAATATCGCCGCCCGGCGCAAAACCTGATCGTCCACCTCCAAGGCGCTTTGGAGAACCTCGTCGATCCACGCCGAATGTATCGCCGGCATATCGGGATCGTCCGCATCGACGGCGTCACGCCATTCGTCGTAGGCGGCGCGGAGCCGTTGAGGTCGGCCGGAGGTGAGGGCTTCCAAGCCTTGGGGAAGCGCCTCCCGAAGCACGGGCACCGCGAGGAACGGCCCCGACACCTCGATGAGGTTGAGCCAATCGTGGTTGGCGCTCATGTTATCCGCTCTGTCGACAGCGAGGCGGGCACGAGCAGGACGACGGCTACGGGAAAGGTGTGATCCCGGACATTGGAGTATCTGTTCTCGATGGCGCGCACCTCTTGCTCCCGCTCCAGCGGAATGCGGGCGAGGCGTGCTTCCAGAGCGGCGTGATCGCGTCGCAGCTGTGTGCGCTCGTCTTCGGAGAAGAGCGAGAGCTGTTGCGGCTCACGGTCGGCGACGAGTTCGGCCCGTAGAGCCTTGTCGAGATCGTCTAGCACCTGGCGGATGTCGTCGCTCTCCTTTTCCCGGCGGGCGTCGATCGAGTTGGACAGGAAGCGCAGGCGATCCTTGGAACGCGCCTCGACCGCAGCCAGGACGGAGTCGCGCTGCTTGTCGAAGCGGGTGCGCAGCGCCGCGAAGGTCGTGTCCGGCAGCGCCGCTGGTTTGGATTCCTGTAGCCACCGACGCAACTCTGTGACGCGCTCCTCGCGGCGGAATCCCGCGTCGCGCAGATAGCCGCCGGCCTCGGTGAGTTCCTCGTGCAGGCGATGGTGGCTTCCGCCCGTGATCACCAAGCGAGAAACGACGACGATGGTCGGAGCTTCCAAGCGACCGTCGGGAAGCGACCGGGCGGTGACGCGATGGATCTTCTTTACGTCGTCGCGCGCCCAGATCTCGGCGCGGAGCAGGCGCAGACTCATCTGAACGAGGCGGTGATTGAGATGCGCCAGGACGACGTCGTCGCGCCCCTTCGCCACGTCGTGATCGAAGGTGATCGGTCGAACCTTCTTCGTATAGGGATGCTCGAGACCTTCGAGACATCGCGACCATGAACCCGACAGCGCCGGCATCCTGAAGACCGATCCATCGAGAGCCCCCGGAAGGGAAACGGGCTCCAGGTCCGGTTTGTCCGATAGGCGCAGAGCCGTCCTCACCGATCTTTCGATATGGTCGGGCGCGAGATTTTGCTCTCGTTTGGTCTCGGCGAGACGTTCATGCAGCTTCGCGATGCGTTCTCGGAGATCGCGCTCCGCTCGGACGAAGCGGCGAGACTTTTCCATGCGGGCTTCGGCGAGCCGGGTATCCAGGTCGCGCCGGCGCCCCTCGATCAGGTCCGGCAACTGAGGGGCGATGACCGGATTGACGCTGCCCATGTCGGCCCGCATGGCATCGAGCTTGCGCAGGGCACGCAGAATGTCCTCGCCGTGGTCTCCCTCGTCGTCGACCGGGTGCCAAATGACCACCTCGCCGGAGCGCTGACCGTGCCGGTCGATGCGGCCGTTCCGCTGCTCCATCACGTTGGGATTGTAAGGGATCTCCAAGTGGATCATCAGATGGCAGTGGTTTTGGAGGTCGATGCCTTCCGAAGCGGCATCGGTCGCCAGGAGGATTCTGACTGGCGATTCCTTGGGGCTGGCCTGGAACGCGGCCTTCACGGTTTCGCGTTCGTCGTGATCCATCCCGCCATAGATCAACGCCAGCCGGTCGCCACCGAAGCCGTGGGCAGCAAGGATCTGGTGCATCCACTGCTGTGTCGTCCGGTATTCGGTGAAGAGTATGACGCGCTCGTCTGTCCACTGGCCATCGACCTGGAGATGCTTGGCGAGCCACTCCAGGATGGCGCGAGCCTTGGAGTCCTCCTTGCGTGACGCTTGCTGAGCCCAGGATCGCAAACGCTGGAGCATCAGCCTTTCTCGCTCGTCAGGCGGGCGGACGTGCTTGCTGGCTTCGCCAATCGCCTCGTCTTCCGCCATCTCGCGCTGGGCATCGTCGGCGTAGTCTTCCTCCGCCTTCGAGATGGCCCGGCGGAGGATGCGCTCATCCAACTTTCGTTGGCCGTGGTCGGCCGCGGTGCGCCCTTCGATGGTCGCGACATGCCGCTCCAGCGTGGTCGCGAACGCCGCGGGTGACGACGACAGGCGCTTGCGCAGCAATTGATGGACGAAGCGGTCGACGGCTCGTGCGCCTTTTTCCCCCCGCTCCCGGCTGGATATGTAGTCCCCGAGAAGATGACGGATGTCTCGCTCGTCCTCGGCATAGTTGACGCCGAGGGCTTCGAGGCGCCGTACCGGATAGAGCCGATTGCCGTTCGCGTCGACGAGGTCGCTCTTCAGCCGCCGCACCATGACCCGGGCGCGCTGGGGCTCGCTCGGCAGGACGTTTCTGGCGAACCGTTGATCGTCGAGGAGTTCGAGCAGAGCGGTGAACGATTCGGTGTAGCCATCGTGCGGCGTGGCGGTCAGGAACAGCTTGTGCTGGAAATGGGGTGCGAGAAGGCGGACCAGCCGCGTCCTGAGGCTCTCGACGGCATAGTGTCCGACCGTTGGCGCGACGTTGTGGGCCTCGTCGATCACCAAGAGATCGAATTTGCGGGGATGTGTGACCGAGGGCGGCAATGCATCACGAAACAGGCGCAGGCCTTCACCCTGCTTCGCCCAATCCATTGAGGTGATCAGGAGCGGGAAGGACGTCCACGGGTTGGCGTGCAGCCCTCGCTCGCGTCGCAGATGCTTGACGAACTCGGTATCCACGATCCGAAAATCAAGGCCGAATTTTTCTTGCATCTCCGTGCGCCACTTTTCTTGCAGCGACGCTGGGCACAACACCAGCGCTGTACGGGCACGGTGGCGGAGGAGCATCTCCTGGACCACGAGACCGGCTTCGATCGTCTTGCCGAGACCGACGTCGTCGGCGATGAGCAGGCTCGTGCGAGCCATGTCGATCGCGCGCACTAGCGGGTCGAGCTGGAAATCCTCGATGCTGACGCCACTACGGAAGGGAGCTTGCAAGTACGCTCTGTCTGCGTTGGTGGCCGCTCCCCATTGGACGGCGTCGAGAAACGCTTGCAGCGTGTCTGGATCGTCCAAACCCGTGATACGCGGCAGGCCGGCGCGCTCGATGACATGAGCGCCGGGTTCCAATTCCCACAAAACCTCGATTTCCTCGCCGAGGGCATCCTCGTCGATCGAAGCCAACCGAATGAGGTGGCGTTTGGGCAGACCAGGGGCGACCGAGCCGTCGTCCACTTCAGAAACAATCCATTGACGCCGGCGAGCTTCCACCAACTGGCCGGGCTCGGGGATGGTGTGATGCGCTATCTGTGCGGCCGCGCTGCCAGCCCCCCTGACGATCACTGCGCACTCTCCCCGGCACGAACGAGGTCTTCGATGCGTTCGGCCGCATCACCGGCGCTTTCGTGAGACCAAACACGGACGACCCGCCAACCCGAAGCCCGGAGGCGTTGATCGGTGTCCGCGTCGCGAGCCCGGTTGGTTTCGATCTTGTCGCGCCAGAATTGCGCGTTGCTCTTCGGCCAGGAGGCGTGTTGCGGGCAACCGTGCCAGAAGCAACCATCGACGAAGATGGCGACCCGGGCGCTCGAAAAAACGATGTCTGCGACTCGACGCGGCTTCGTCAGTAGCGGGACGTGCAAGCGATAGCGCAGCCCTCTGGCGTGCAGCGCCTTACGTAAGGAAAGTTCGGCGTCGGTGCCCTTCTGCCGCACTCGAGCCATTCGGAGGCTCGCTTCATGCGATGAGGGGCTTACGCGCGACATCCGCGATGCCTCCCTGCTTCTGGCCCTCCCGATCGGCCTTGATGCCGAGGTGAGCCGAAATGCTCTGTCCGATCGCCTCGCCGAGGACGACGGGCACAGCATTGCCGATCATTCGGCCGAGAACCTTGAAATGGGTGGGACTGCCCTCCGGCACGAAGGCATAGTCCTTAGGGAACCCTTGCAGGATGGCGCCCTCTCGCAAGGAGATACCCCGATCCTGTTCGGGATGACCGAACCGACCGTTGCCGAAACCATAGAACTGCGTCGTGATCGTCGGAGCGGGGTCGTTCCACGTCATGCGCCCGTAGACGCCGGGATAGGTGCGGCCGGTTTCCTTGCGATGGCATTCTGCGACCAGCCGTTTGGGCCAGTCGCGCCACGTCCCGCCGGGGCGGGAGGCGCGGATGCGCTCTAGGTTGAGATCCGAAAGCCTGGACGACATATGGAATGCGTCGCTTTTGTGAGCGCTGCCGGCTTCGATGGCGGGTAGCTTTCCGATCGCATCTTTGACGGTCCGAGGCTTTTCGTGCGTCGGCGCGATCAGCTCAATCGGACCGATCAGGCTCGCCAGTATGACCATCCGCCGCCTGGTTTGCGGCAAGCCATATTGGGTGCAATCGACGACGCCCTGCCAGACGTTGTAACCCAGCCGACGCAGAGTAGCGACGAAGTCGTCGAACACCGCGTGCTTTTCGACCAGAGGCACGTTTTCCATGGTCACGACGTCCGGACGGACTGACTTTATGAGGCGCGCGAACTGGTACAGCAGGGGCCAGCGCGGACTCGTCAAGGTGTCGTAGCGTTGGGAATAGGTCGAGAATGGCTGACAGGGCGCGCAACCGGCTAAAATCCGGATCTCGGCATCACCATAGAGCTTCTTTAGGTCCGCCGGTTTTACGTTCTTGATGTCTTTGGCGATGAAGCGCGAGCTGTTGTTGATTTCGAACGGGTAGCGGCAAGCCGCATCGACATCGATGCCTGCGACGACCGGGATGCCCGCTTGGATCAGGCCATGCGTCAGACCGCCCGCGCCACAAAACAAGTCGATGCACGCCACTCTACTCATTGCTTCCCCTTCGTGGCGCGCTTTTCTCGACCTTTTGCATCACTCACCGCATGCTCACCGCCCTCGTCGGATGCTTTACCGGCCCTCACCCATGAATCGACCTCGTCCGACTTGAACTTCCAAAGCCTTCCGACCTTGTGGGCCGGCATGTCCCTCTTGGTTATCCAGCCGTAGATCGTGTCTTTGCTCACTCCCAGATAGCCGGCGATCTCCTCGACGGACATCCAGCGATCAGACATGACCCACCCTTTCTCCACCGTAGCGGATAGACGGGACTATTCCATTGGTTTGGTGCAGAGTAAAGGAGATATAGTCCGGTTTGGGCCGATGAGATCGGATCTCGTGGGTTCGAAAAACCGAGGACTCTCTGACGGCGAGCCCGCCCGCCGACGTAACGGATAGTGAAGACGAAAGCCTCCTCGCCACGGTTGCGGCCGAAGGATCACTTCCCATATGAGGGGGCCTCTATCTTGGCTGCGGCGAAGCATTCAACTGGATAATAGTGGCGTCTTGCCTAGGGACGAGCTCGACGTCATCACAATCCCGACCAAAATGAGGCTCTCCGTGGCGGCTCGGAATGGTCTGCTTGTCGAGCTTGTAAACGCGCCCCGAAGCTTGACCCCGTTTAGAACTTTCTCAACTAGTTGAATTCGTAAGGAAAGCGTAGATTACTAAAGGTGTCTCGTTTTGCGCGAAACGTGATGCCGGCTGATACGGAATTATTTCACCCAATCAGGAGCTTAGGTGCATTCGTGGGTGTGTCGCGCTCGAAAGCGTTTGTCACAGGCGGGATCGTCGATGGGCGAAAAACAGCTAACTCAAGGTGATGTTCGCCGTCTCTTTGCTGCTTTAACCTCTGAAGTTCAGGCCCAGTTCGGCATCACGCAAGCGGCTCAGGTTTTAAGAACTGCGGGATTCGCCTCTACGGGGATGCAGCACTGGCAGCCGCTAATGCAGTCGGTTGACGCGCAATTCGAGAAATTTGAGTTTACCAATCAAATTCGAACCGTTCGTATTTTGGCAGAACGGCTCCTTGATCGGACCTACCCCGAGGACGCGCCGGAACGCGTGAAAGCGCTCCTGCTTGAGCATGGCTTCCAATTTATTCAAGGCAAATTCATTCCCGTTGGGCTTTTCGATGAGCGCGAATTGCGGTTCTTGCCAGAAGCCGCCGCTGGTCAAATCTCGACGGCACTCGACCGGCTCGTCAATGGAGACCTGGATGGCGCACTTGCGGCTGCAAGTGGCTCCGTGGAGACAGCCGCGGCAGCAGTAGCCAATACCAGTGATGCCGAATCATTTCAGCAGAAAACCAAGCTTGCCATCGAGGCTGTTGGTCGGCTTACCGCATTGGAACGTGAGCTCGTTGGTCTGGGCTGGAAGCCGGAGCGGGCCTCAATGCTTTTCCACAATCTTCGGGGAGCACTGAACCAAGCGGCAATGGTGATGCAGATTTTAAGGTCGGACATGAGCGATGTGCATGGAGCCAAACCGGTCCTTGAGCCGATCATCTATGATGCGCTAAAGCTGGCTTCGGTGTTAGTTTCCTTCATGAGATAGCAAGACAGCCTTCACAATCTGCATCGACCGTACAGCAGCCACGGCGCGGTCACGGAGGGCGTGGGATGTATCCGAAAGGCGAAGATTTCAGCGTCCAGTTCCGCGTTCATTTTGACATTTAGGGCGACACCGAAAGGGCCGCTTGTGAGCGGCGAAGACATTAAAAGCATGATCATCTCGGCCAAGCCGGAGCGTTCCGCTGCTCGTTCGTGATTGTCCGGAATCTCCCTGCCGGGGCCGTGATCGGAGCTGAAGTCTGTCGGCCCGCTTGCGCCGAAAACGGTCTCTCCGGTTGCTGCGGTAGGCAAGCTGCTTTGCTTCACCCCTCGTAGCTCAGCGTGAAAGCGTAGTGTGTCTAGATATAATATCTAAAAGGCAGAGGTGGTACCTTTTTGTCCTTCGCAGTCACCAAAACGTCTCCAATTGCATCAGCAAATCGCATAGTAACGGGAATGCCATCTCCGTATACGCACGAATTGAAGTTCATCTTTGTGAGCATAATGATGTCATTCATAACGACATCGATGTTGGTCGTTCGCTCGGTCTCGTTTACGATCTCAATACGCAACGGATTAGGCGTTTCGCGCCCAGGATAGGTCCCGAGACGTTCCACATAGCCTGAAGTCCAAAGTAGACCGATTCGCGAGCTCAGCCTGATCGCCGTACCCCGGCGCACTGCCTTCTCACCACCAGAAAACAGCTTAAACTCGTTTGTGCGTGTAATACGGACTGCGGTGAGTTGGGTATTCATAGGGTCGATTGCATCGCAGAAGCCAGCCCACTCGTCGCTGTTGAAGCGAGTGCGGCCGTGGATAAATAGCTCTCGCGGCGGCTTACGATGTTCCTCAGCATAGCTCTTCAGAACGACGCCGATTAGCCTATTGGCTTCCTCGCGAGAGATATGAAATTGGCCGGTGTCTGGAGAGTACCAGGGACCCATAGCTCCCTTGAATACTATACCGTCACTATCCTGGAGAAACATCTGGGCACCGCAGCAGGACTGTCGCGATCGCAGGCCCGGCTCACGCTTGAATATTAATCCAATATAGCAAACCCCCTGTCGCGCGTTAGCTACCCTCCACGGGCGGCCGCCTGCCTTAAAGAAGGTGGTTGTAGAGAGGTTCCACGCAACACTTGCCTTATCCTGCATGCGCCGATTTACGACGAAATGTGTGCCAAAAGCATTTGGACCCGACTCAACACGAACGTTTCGCGTTTCTGCATTATACTCATATAAATCTTCCTCAAAGACCTCCACCTCGTCTGGACTAGGTTTGGCTACTTTGTCACCGATTTCCTCTATATCGTCTAACTCTTCATGCTTAGAGCACAGCTCGGCGCTAACAAGCAGCTCTGGTTCAGATGCACCAGTCATGGTAACGAGCGAAGACTCTCGCAAGATTTGTGTGACGGCTTGAACATCCAATAAGCGAGCTTTTAATTGATGATGAAAATCCAAATGATAATCATAGATCTCCGCTTCCGCATTGTCCTCCGGAAACAGCGAGGGAGATGAATTTAAGAACCGCCGCGCGACATTACGGCCCATCGCCCCTGGTGTCGCGATTGCAATAGCGCTAGGAACGCGCGACACTGGGCGACCGTAAACAAATACCTCATCAGGAATGACGACAAACCATATGTCAACATCAACGTCATCTTCGCGAATAGCCTTTGTGATCTGGTCAACGTACATTCCGGTGGACTTGAAGATTGCTTGATGACGATCCTCTAGAAGGATCGAGTTGATTAAATCGGTACGCGACAAAGCGATTGAGTGGATCGGATTCACATCCCATTTTGCCCCGAAGACTGCCTCAAAGCCTGGAAATGGCACAGAGTTTCTACTCGCGCCAGGATCGGCTTGGAAACTATTGAATTGAGTGCTCCATGCGCGGTACAGCGCAATTCCTTCCGTTGTGCCGATGACACCAGCTTTGATGTTCTTCGGATTCCTTTCGAACGGTACAGGCCCAAACAGGAGCAGTCCTTCTTTGGGATAATCATCAGTCTGCCCATAACCAACCACCACCTTGGGTTCCTCGAACCGAATAACGTTGCGGGAAATGTCAGTTCCCGGTTGCTCACCAGATGGTTCGGTAACATGAGCCTTTAGGCGAGCGGAAACTTCGATAATGGCTCGCTGTGAAACAGGAAGACCTAGAGTGTCACGACCCTCTGACATGTAGCTTAACGTGGCCGCGAGAAGATCACGCCACCGAGCATTCCACCAGTTCCTGCAGAATCCCCGCCGAAGTGCGTGTTGACGATCATGAGAGGGGATTGGTGTCTCGCCGTCTTCAGAGAATAGGACATGGGGAACGACGCGTATGGAACTATCAATCGAGCTAGCACGTGCCTCAATTGCAAAATGCCAAAAGACTCTTCGACGCGAGCTGCGTCCGACGAGGATTTTCTGCCGCTGGACGCCTTTCGGGTCCAAGTAACCAACTCGATTTCCGTTCTGAAATCCGTTCGGCAAAAACCAACAGGACAAGTTGTTTGCCAGCACAAAGCGCGAGAACCCACGATTCTGGCACATGCTGTCCCATGCCTGTCTCAGGAGATTTGAGGCTGCCCGTCGAGCCTCTGCGCGGTTAGCAAAGACGAGATCAAGCGCGCCCCAATTTTCGCCTAGTTCAAAGGTGACTTCACCTGCTTTAGCCACGGAAGCGCCAAGTGCAGCCCCGATGACATCCCAGTCCTCAAAAGTGACTACTCCGTCGGTAGCGGAATGCGTCGCGAACGGAAACGTCGTGCGAGTGGATCGAAATTTCCTGATGACACGCGGCCACGCCAGAACCTCAATTTTATTCTCGAATAGGACATTCCATTCACTTGTGTCCACAGCTTGAGGCGTAGTCAGACGAATATCCGGCAACGGTGTGCCAGAATCATCGCCTGCGCGAGGAACTTTATCCTCTCTCAAAATTGCTAAGATTCGAGACAGCGCCTCCGCTAGGTTGGCGCGGCCATCAATTACGTTCTTTCGGGCAAGGTTTGCACGGATGTCCGCGAAAGGCAGATCGTCTACCCGAACTGGAAGCACGAATCTATTCAACCCCTCACTGCGTTCCGTTGAGATAGCGATATTCACCTCATCCAACAGGCCTGGCTTGAGCTGACCACGCCGGGATAGGATCACAATGACCTTAGCTGCCTTTTTTCGGATTGCGTCTTCAATGGTGTCCCAGAAAAATTCACCACCAAGGAGGCGCGTAATGTCAGACCACACTTGATAGCCCCTCGCCGCCAGTCGGGATACCAACCAGCGCGCGACCTCGTTGTCCTCAGGATTAGCATGGCTAATGAAAACAAGGTCACGCTCAACGACACTCTTTGACGCCTGCTCGTTTGGCCAGCAAGCGATCTCCCAGCCCCGACCATCTTGGTGTGGTAGTTGCTCCGCAACAGCCGAGAAGTAGTCGTCGTAAAAGAGATCATCGTTAACGAAAAAGAAGACCGGACCAATGAGACCCCTGGCGTGTCTCAACACGCTAATCTGCAACGCATTGATCAACAGCGCGGGGTTTAGGAGCCCATCGCGTCCGCCAGATACACCGAGCGTACCAGCGACGTCGAAGTATTCGACTCCGTTCTCCTGGAAAAGAGAGAAGACGGCCTTTCGACTAAGGGTTCTCCGAGCGAAGCTAGGAATGGACCGGAGATCAAAGACAACCAGCGGCTTCGCCTCTCTTATTAGGCTAGAGAACTTATCTGCGTCCAACTCACCCGCCTTGATGAATGCGAGCGTGTGAAGGGAAGCATCGGAAAATAGCATCGGCTGCCGAAGAGTGCCGGATGCTGCCATCGCAGCCGTCTGCTGTGGAGCGTCTTGTGTCTTTTGATGCGCCGAGCTGACAACGCGGAGATAGGGACGTTGTGAACCTGTCACGCCGGAATATCCTTAGTCAGGGCAGCTTCTAGCTCTGCATAGCTTTTCTTCGAGAGGTCGTAAGGCGTTCCCCAATCCGGTTCTTGTATCGAAATTTCGCCAGACTTCGCGTTTTTGAGCTCGCGATCTTTCTGAAAGGCCCGTCTATACATCCTAGGTGCTACACCTGTGAATGGCCGGAACAGTACTCGAGGCGCGCCCGTCCTCTCCTGGTCTTTCGTGTTGTGCCAATAGGTGTGATCGCTCGGCGCGACCCACGCCGTGGTTCCCTTTTCGAATTGGATGGAATCCTTGTGAAGAGTTAGCGCCTGGCTCTTCGGATAGGGCTCAATAAATTGTACCTCATCTACACCAGCGGAGACAATGTGTCGCGCACAGTAGTGGCACGGAAAAGTGGTGACGAAAAGCCTGGTGCCGATGGTGCTTGCCCCTTTTCGTCCAGCGCTTAGCAGCGCATCCATTTCAGCATGTACCGCGCGGCTAAACTCAAGGAGATCGCCGATTCGCCCATCTGCAAGAATGTCCATCAAATCGGCGCGTTGACTCCTGTCCTTCATGCGGGCGTCATCCTCGCCAAGGATTTCCAGTAGAACTTCCTCGGCGATTTTTTTCTGCTCTTGCGTGTTGCTGCAAAACTTGTTGCGGTAAGCGCATCTTTGGTCGTGCAACTCTTCGAAGCCTTGGCCATATACACCGCCGCCTGCCTTCGGCACTTCATTGGTGCCGGTGGCAATTACGTTACCCTCGGCATCGACCAGGGCCGCGCCGACCTGACGCGACAAGCAGGCACTTCTCATTGCCGCCCCCGCTGCTACATGCATGGCGCTTTCGGATGTAGTAGGCCGAGCGATTTCCGCGTGCGTCACTAACTGGACGAGCCGCTCTAGGTCCTCCGTCACTCCCCATTCACTATTTGCCCTACCGTCCTCCAAAATACGTTTCGCAGTGTTATCCACGAAGAAATCAGACAGATGAAACGCGTCAGACACACGTTGACCATGCTTCTGAGGGGCCTTGGAGTCACGCCTCATGAAGCGCTCGGCGGCGGCATTGCCCGCGTCCTCGTATTTCTCCGATATGCGCTTTCTGCGCTCTTCCTGCTCGCAGACCACCCCAATGAGGACGAAACCATCACCATAGATACGCCTTAGCAGGCCAACTTCGGCAGGGTGACGCAACGAATCAATTATGAAGGCCCGGGGCTTTCCATCAGGCACAACGGGCTTCTCCTGCTCGACAATGGTGCCCTGCCAATTCGCCCGCTCTTTGCGGATGAGCGCAACCGCCCCCAGCGCAACTGCTGAATGATCTTTTTCGCGCAGCTTATCCCCAGCATCCTGATACTTGATCACGTCGGCCAGTGTTTTGCCTTGGCCGGCAATAATCGGAGTGCCGAGTAGCTTCATCCTCTCTTCTATCACTTTGCGTGCCTTAATAATGGCAACTGAAAATGCTTGATTGCCAATCTTTTGATTGAGGAGAATGTCTCTCAGCTCCTCGGCGACCTTTGTATTTCCGGAACCCACGTGGCCAACGACGGCGAAGACGATCTCGTTGGCGAAGTGTTCTGCCACTACACCTTGGGCGTCCGAATTGCCCCTCGGAGCGGTGGTCACAAACTTTTGCGCAACTTCCGCCATAACGGCCTCATTGCAATGTCTAATTGCGGGATTAGGATCATAAATAATCTGCACGCGATTGGCAGCAGTAGACTATATCCTTCGGCACACACGGCGCTTCATGCTGTTTTTGTTGAGTTTTTCCCGTCAATGATATTGGCGCGGTAGAGATCGAACGCCAAAGCCCAAATGCAATTTTTCCACTCTTGGATCTGGCAACAATATTGGCCGCTGGCGGCTAAATATCTGCGATGGGGTAGGACATCTCATTCACGGCGTCGCGCTCGCACCGCTTGCCGCGCCGCGTGCCCCTTGCGGGTCCCGAACGGCCGCTTTCTGCCTTACGGGACATTGGCCGCCTCATCGCCCGAACTGCGGTGAGGCGTTCAACCAACCGCGCCGCGAAGGCCGGCTTACTCCCTGTCGCGGTCATCGCGATCATCGCGGGGATCAGAGAAGCGGACGTTTTCTCCGTTCCGATGTCATTGCCCAGCACGGCGTGGCGGCGACACACCATCTAGAAAAAAGCCCCGTTCCCTGTCCGGGGCTATAGCAGTGGACCTCCGGCAAGGTTCGGTGCTCCGTCGTCCCGTCCCCGCCCTGTTGTGGCACGAAGCATATCCCCCCTGACGGTACGGGACAAAAGCAGAAAAGCCCCGCCGGCTAGGGCGGGGCAGAGCGCTCCGGAAGAGCGACGTTTAATGCCATCCACGGCCAGGGGTGCTGCGTTCCTGCAGACAAAAGAAAAGCCCGGCCTGAGCCGGGCGAGATCGTGACGCAGCTGGTTCTGGGGGAATCACAAGACGAGGGGAGGTCGCGTGCCCCGAGGCGCCGGTTCTCCCTGCGAGCCAGATTAGTGACGGTCAGTGACTGTTTTATGAAGGCTCAAAGGAAGGTTTCCGGCCGAGTGTCGGTTCGCAGCGGGTCACCAACGCCCGGCAAGGCATTGCGTCGGGACTTTAGAGGGGGCGGGAAATATGATCTAGTTTAATAGATCGTTTCGTGAGAACTATATATAATAATAAATCAATATTTGACGCTGGCCAATAACGTCGATATATATAAGCATATCAATTTCCAAGATTGATATGGAAAAACATATCAAGTGAGCTACGTGAGTGAACAGATCGCCGGGCTGCTGAAGGAGGCCCGTGAAGGCAAAGGGCTGAGCCAGCGCGCGCTGAGCAAGAAGGCGGGGGTGCCGCAAAGCCACATCTCGAAGATCGAGAGCGGCGCGGTCGATCTCCGGCTTTCGAGCCTGATCGCGCTTGCGCGCGTCCTCGATCTGGAACTGGAACTCGTGCCGCGCAAGACCGTGTCGGCGGTTCAGTCGATTGTCCGCGGCAGTGCAGCCGGCGCGTCGTCGGACACCGCTGCGGCGAGCCGGGCGGTTAAAGAGTTAGGTCGCATACAGCAGGCTGTTGCGGAACTTGCCAAGAGGCGACACGTGACCACCGAGCTTGCCCAACTTCAGCGTCAGCTAAAGGACCTTCAGAATTTTCGAATTGATGACACGATCCTGAAATCCATTCGTGAAGCCCGAATGACGCTGCAGAACCTGCACGGCGACAAACAAAGCCAGGAGGCTATCCGTCAAGTCGCCTCTCAGGTTCGAGACATGCGCAACGCGCTTGCGCACGCTTCTGCGCGCCCGCCGAAAATAGAAACCGTGCGGCCCGCCTATAGCCTCGATGAGGAGGACGGCGATGGCTGATGTGTCCGTCCTCAATGTCTTGCTGTACGGCCAACCCATCGGCACGCTGACGCGCGTTGCCGGGGACCGCATACTGTTTTCATTCAATGAGGCTTATATCGCGGATGTAAACCGTCCCACCCTCGGACTGGGGTTCAAAGACCGGCTTGGCGCGCTGATTACGGAATTCAGGCCGACGCAGACAAAGCTGCTGCCGTTTTTTTCGAATCTCCTGCCCGAAGGGCACATGCGCACCTATCTCGCCGACCAGGGCGGTATAAATCCCGAGCGCGAGTTCTTTCTCCTCTGGCTGCTTGGTAGGGACCTGCCGGGAGCCATTACCGTCCTGCCCGCTGATGGTGAAGCCTGGCCTCCGGGCGCTGATGATGATGTCGATGACGATCATCATCATGACGATGATCGGCGCGACAATGCGCTGCGCTTCTCGCTTGCCGGCGTCCAGCTCAAATTCTCTGCCGTCAACGAAGCCAGCGGCGGGCTAACGATCCCTGCCAGAGGCGTCGGCGGCTCCTGGATCGTCAAGCTTCCTTCACGTGAATTCGACGGCGTGCCGGAAAATGAATTCTCGATGATGACTCTCGCCCGGCTGATCGGCATGGATATTCCGCCGCTGCATCTGGTCGATGTTCGGGCGATCAAGAATCTCCCGCGAGGGATTGATCATTTCCGAGGACAGGCGCTCGCGATTGAACGCTTTGACCGTCTCAGCGATGGCAGTGCCGTGCATATGGAGGATTTTGCGCAAGTCTTCGGTATCTATCCAGACGAGAAGTACAAGAAGGCGAGCTACCGAAACATCGCAAATGTGATCGCGGCGGAAAGCGACGAAGGGGATATCGCCGAATTTATCCGTCGGTTGACCTTCAACACGCTGATCGGCAATGCCGACATGCACATCAAGAATTGGTCGCTGATCTATCCCGACCGTCGCAAGGCTGTACTGGCGCCAGCCTATGATTTTGTATCGACGATCGCCTATATTCCGGACCGGAACGCGGCCCTGAATTTCAGTCGCGCGAAGCGTTTCTCTGAGTTCTCCAAAGACGAGCTATCGCATCTTGCCGCCAAGGCCTTGTTGCCCGAGAAGCTCGTTCTCGACACCGCGCGCGAAACGGTCGACGCATTTTACGAGCACTGGCGGCGCGAGAAGAAGAACCTGCCCCTCACCAAACACATCATCGACGCAATCGAAATACACCTCAAAACCGTCCCCATTGCCTGAGCGCCCGCCTTGGGCGTTGGACGCTCCGCGGCCTGGGCTGCTCTAAAGTCTGGCACGGGTCGTGGTCGGGCGCGCCATTCGGCCGCTGCCCCGCCCGCGCCAACGGGTGCGGCTCGCGGTGCAGATCGAGGGCATCACCGGGAGAGCGGCGATCGCGCGCCAAACCATGATCCTCTCGTAGGTGCCGCTCAACAGACTGATATTAATTCGACCTTTCGTGGCGCGGAGTGATCGGCACCGGCATCGATCGTGACCCTCATGAGGGCCCGTTTCCTCGTGAAATTCCGCGGAGTTTTCGGGTTTTTGTGGCGGGGGCGCTTGTTGAGTGATTTTTGCGGACTACGAAGAGCGGAAGGATGAAGCCGGTTGGTGACCTTGGAAAATTGCAGTGGAAACGAGGATAAACAATGACAAGGCAAGCGCCATGCGAGAGCAAATTTTAAAACTTGTGTCGGCGCAGCCCGGCATCACCGACCGTGAGATCGCTAACGTTATACTGGGCCGTGGTGTGCACCCTTCACGGGTAAATCAGGCGTGCCGGCGCCTCGTCGATGCTGGCGAGCTTATGCGCCACCATCGTGCAGAGGGCCGCCTTGGAAACCACCCGGCTGGCAGGGTGCCATCGCCCTCTCGACTAACGCCGGCCGAACCATCCGACCGCAGTGAGACGGACAGGCTCGCTGAAGATGAGGTAAAGCGCCTGCTTCAGACCTGGCTCGAAGCGGATGGCTGGCAGACCGAGGTGGCCTCTGGCCACAAGCCCGGCATCGATATTATCGCGCGGCGCGGAGAGGAAACCTGGATCATCGAAGCGAAAGGATGCGGCTCACTCCAGCCGATGCGGGTCAACTATTTCATTTCGACCCTCGGCGAGCTGCTGCAGCGAATGGACGCGGCAGAAGCCGGATACTCAATCGCGTTGCCGAACATGCAGCAGTTCAGGGGATTATGGAGCCGCTTACCGGAACTCGCGTGCCGCCGGACGGGCATTACCGCATTGTTTGTTTCAGCCGATGGTCAAATCGAGCATCTGATCAAATAAACCGATCCAGGCGTATCTACCGGGGCGAGGCGGTCAGCTGAAGGTTGGCGTCAACAAAAGGAAGGGATCATCCCCTGGAGGGCCGAAAAAAACGCTCCTCGCGACGCGGAAGGGGTGGAGACCGGTCCGGGTTGGCCGGACAGGCCAATGGCTTCAATATTCCGTAAAATCGACCGTCCGTTCGAAGTGAACCGACGTGCACATCGATCGGCTTCGCTTCAGAGGCGGCCCCCAGAGCAAGAGATAGCGAAACATTCCTACTGAGAAGGCCGTCATCAAAAACGGCAGCCTCTCCATTGGCACGCTAAGGGCAAAATCTCCATTGGCCGGCGGAAGGTAGATCGCAGCCACGCAGTTCGGCGTCCAGTCGGGGTCGCGCTTGAGCGCTTCCGGCATCATGAAATTCTCCTCGCCCATGATGACGATCTGGGCAGGCCGTCCGGCCCAATTCTTTGGATGGACGCAACTCGTCGAGAGACCGATGTCGGCATATTCATGGTAAGGTCCGCGTCGGTAACGATCGTAGTCAACACTAAGCAGGTATTCGGGCTGCCAAGCGACAATCTCGAAGATATATGTCTGATTTTCTTCTTTCGGCGTCTTTCTGCGGCGTTTCGTCATCCGCGTCATCGTCGGCTCCTTCATAAGCTCAGAATGCCCTATAGACTTCAATCGCCTGACCCGAGTCGTGGAGGCTCGCCTAAACCTCATCAA
>JBJKQX010000416.1:0-6504 GCA_046704965.1 Binataceae bacterium (SeqCode) | reverse complement strand
GGCCAGAAGTGAGTGAGCGCGCCAGCCTAGGCGCGTTTGGGGACTGTTGCCGCGTTTTTCCGCCCGATGCCAATCTCCTGCTGTTCCTAACCGCCGAAAACCCTCTTGATCCGTGCGCCTACGCCCTGATCGTCAGAAGCGGTGATGCGACATCGCGGCGCGGACCCGTTCGCTGGCCAAATCGAGAGCGGCGCGGCGCGGCGTGACCTTGCGCGCACGCATCGCCTCAAGCACAGCGCGAGTGTTGATGCGTGTCTTCTCCTCGATATTCTGAAATGCGATCGACTGCGTACCGCCATGGTATTCGACCGAGCCGCAGATGACGCCGCCCGCGTTGGCGATAAAGTCGGGTATCGAAAGGATGCCGCGCGCATGCATCCTGTCCTCCGCTTCGCTTGAAGCCGGGATGTTGGCGCCCTGAAGAACCAGCCGCGCGCGAATCAAATCGACATTCGCCATCGTGATGACGTCGGGACGCGCGGCGGGAATCAAGATGTCGCAATCGACACCGATGAGCGCGTCGCGATCGAGACGCTTGCCCCCCGGAAAATCAGCGACGCTTCGACGGCCCTCGGCCTTGAACGATGTGAGCGCCGCAACGTCGAGTCCCTTCGGGTTTGCGGTCGCACCGTTTGCGTCGGATGCCGCCACCAGAATTGAACCCCGCTCGCCAAGAAAGCGCGCTGCGTGCCTGCCGACCGCGCCGAAGCCCTGAACGGCGACGCGCGCGCCCTCAAGCTTGACGTCGCAGAAATCCTGCGCAACCTCGGCGGCGATTGCGACGCCGAATCCGGTCGCGCCGACCTCGTCGAGCGGGATTCCGCCGATTTCACGCGGCAGACCGGCGGCGCGGCCGATCTCGTCGTGAACCCACGCCAGCGCGCGCTCGTTGGTGCCCATGTCGGGGCCGGGGATGTAGTCGCGCAGATCGCGAATAGCCTGAGCGAAGGCGCGCATCGTGAGTTCCTTTCGCTCTGCGGGCATCGCGGGGTCGGCCATGATGACCGACTTGCCGCCGCCGTGGGGCAGACCTGCGGCAGCGTTTTTCATCGTCATCGCGCGCGCGAGGCGGAAGCATTCCTCGAACGTGACGTCGGGCGCCATCCTGCATCCGCCGAGCGCGGGACCGGCGGCCGTGTTATCGACCACCACGATACCGCGCAGGTCGAGCCGGGGCTGATAGATGACAAGAACTTTCTCTGGGCCGAGCGTGTCGGCGAACCGGAACAAGTCACTCATCGCAATTCTCCCGCTACTTGAATGGCGGCGCAGGTTTGAACCAGTAAAGAGTTTTTGCTGTTGGCGGCGGTTACCTGTTGACTCCCCTGCCCTCCCGGCCGGTGCTCAAACCGAAATGGCCGCCAAGCGGATGACGGAGCGCGCCGAGGAAGCGGCGATGCTCCGGGCCGGCCATTTCGAGATGGCGATAAACTGCCAGCTTGGCGAGGTCCTCGATGAAAATCCAGAAGATGCAGTACACGGTGACATAGCCGACCCATATCCAGGGTATCGGGGCGGCAAAGATGCCTAACCCAACCATTGCGGCAGCGATTATCGGGGTTATGACAATCGCGATGAAGACGATAGGAGCGGGATAGGGTCTGGTGAAGAACGGTTTGCGAGTACGCGCAACGGCCAGCGTCATGTGCCCGGCGAGTACCAACTTGAAAAAGATGATTGACTGCAACTGCGCCTGCCCGATGTGGAAATAGGACTTGGCAAGCACCAGCAACAGGAAGGTTTCGATTACGCCGACACCGCCCAGTACGGTCGACAGCCTGAGCACGCGAGGCATCTGCCATCGGACAGGCTTCGGATCGAGCCAGGTGTTGTCGTAGGCGATAGTCATGATGGGGAGGTCGTTCAGGAGCGCGAGCAGGATGATCATGATCGCGGTGATCGGGTAGATGTCGTACACGAGCATCGCGAGCACGATGAAGAACATGATTCGGATGGTCTCGGTGATGCGATAGATCGCGTAGGAATTCATCCGCTCGAAGATTCTGCGCGCCTCCTGCACCGCTTCGACGATCACGCTCAAGCCCGGCGCCGTCAGCACCAGGGCGGCGGCGGCGCGCGCGGCGTCGGTGGCACCCGAGACCGCAATTCCGACTTCGGACTGCTTGAGCGCGGGAGCGTCGTTGACGCCGTCGCCGGTCATCCCGACCAGATGGCCCTTACTCTGAAGAGCCTTGACGATTTGGTATTTGTGCTCGGGGAAAACCTGGGCGAAGCCGTCGGCCTTTTCTATCTGGGCGGCCACTTCGGAAAGCTCGGGCTTCTGACCGTCGGCTCCAAGCAGCTTGTCGGCGGAGGCGATATTGGTGCCGAGCTTCAACTGTTTGGATATCTCGCGGGCGATTGCGACGTTGTCGCCGGTGACCATCTTGACTTCGATGCCGTGCTCCTCGGCCTCGGCGATGGTCTCGGCGGCGTCCTCGCGCGGCGGGTCGTAGAGAGGGAGAATCCCAAGAAAGCTCCACGACTTACCGTCGTCGTCGGAACGCGCAACACCAAGCGTGCGGTATCCCTTGGCGGCAAGAGCATCGATTTGTTGCTGAGCTTTTGCTCTCACCGACTCGTCGGGTTCGGACATTTCGAGGATTACCTGCGGCGCGCCCTTGGCGACCTTGAACGAGGTTCCGTGCGAGTCTTCGACGGATGCCTCGGTGCGTTTGTTAACCGGGTCGAAGGGCACGAACGCCTTTTGCGTGTAGTCCTTCAGGGCGTCGGGACTCTTCAGCCCCTGGATGACGGCGTCGTCGATTGCGTCGCGGTCCTCTGCCTTGGAAGCCAGCGCTCCGGCAAGGATAAGGCTCGCGGCGTCGGAAGCCTTGAACACCACGGGATCGCCGAGAGTGAGTTTGTTTTGGGTAAGCGTGCCGGTCTTGTCCGAGCAGAGCACGTCGATGCCGGCCATCTCCTCGATCGATTCGAGACGCGACACGATGGCCTTCATGCGCGAGAGCGCGAGCGCGCCGATCGCCATGGTGACGGACAGCACTGCGGGCATCGCAACGGGAATCGCGGCGACGACGAGAATCAGACAGAACTGCACAAGGCCGAGAGCGGGCTGGCCGCGATCAAGCTCGATCACGACCAGGATTCCGACCAACCCGAGCGTCAGATAGATGAGATAGTCACCGATGGTGAGGACGGCGCGTTGGAAATGCGACACGGCCTGGGCGGATTCGACCAGTCGCGCGGTGCGCCCGAAATAGGTGTTCATCGCGGTGTCGGTCACCACGCCAACCATCTCGCCCTGCTTGGCGGCGGAGCCCGAATAGACCACGTCGCCCCGTTTCTTGTCGACGGGCAGCGATTCTCCAGTCAGCGCCGACTGGTCGACGCTCAGGTAATCGCCGTCGAACAGCTTGACGTCGGCGGGAATCACGTCGCCGAGGCGAATTCTCACCACGTCACCCGGGACAAGTTCGCGCGCATCGATCTGCTGCCATTTGCCGTCCCTGAGCGCACGAGCCTTGAGCGCTAGTTTCTTCTTGAGCTGCTCGATCGCGTTACCGGCCTGATACTCCTGCCAGAATCCGATGACTCCGTTGAACAAGAGCAGGACGATAATGATGATGAGGTCGGGCCAGTGGCGCACGATTGCCGAGAGCACACCGGCAGCCTCGATCATCCAGGGAATCGGTCCCCAGAAATAACCGAGGAACTTGAGTAGCGGATTTACCCGCTTTTCGGCGATTTCGTTGTAACCGTACTGCGAGAGACGCTTCCCGGCTTCCGTGCCCGTGAGGCCATCCTTGCCGGTGTCGAGATTTTTGAAAATTTCTTCGACCGAAATCTGTTCGCCGTCACCTGGGGACGTCCCGGACGATTTGTCGAATTTTTGCTCTTCCTGCTTGGTTGCGGCTGTCTGATGATCCATGCGGTTAACCGTGAAGTTCGCGAATTTGGCTTTTGCGGTGCGCCTCTTCAGCGTGCAACAAAAGCATCCGTTGTCAAATCAGAAACGGGGAGCATTAGTCATGCCATAACCTTAAGCGGGTTAAAGAGTACTTGGCGGGTCGTCGATGCCCCGGTTCGCGACACGCCGGATTGCAGCCTGCGCCTTGCGAACACATTGCGTCGTCGCGCCGAGAGCACCGCCTACGGCGTCGCTACGCTGCGGCCAAGGACGGTGGTGGCTTGAAGCGTCGGGCCACAGCCTCCTCGCCGCACCGGTCACGTCAGGCGAGAAAGCTCGCACACGTCGAAATCGGGATAGCTCCGCTCCCTATCCCACATAAAGGCAGGCTCGATCCGCCGCCGAATGGCGAAACTCGGATCGTCCCATCTGCCACGCTGTGAATCAGCCTCACTCGCTCGACTCGCGGTCCCGTCCAAGTGACTGGTCCCGAACGCCGGTATCGCGATCTCCCTCCGCCGGGGATTGGCGGGCCTCAAGCGCTGCTTCCCGCATTCAGAATGAGCTTCCGGCAGTAAAAGCCTTCGGCGTACCGGGAGCGTGACTCTATTCCGCGCAAGCGATGGAGCGCATGAAACGTATCGCGCGTAAACCATGGACGGTTTCGCTGACTGCGGAAACATTCCATGATGTAGTCAATTTTGCGCTCACATGTAGACTCGTCCAGCTCAATGTAACAATTGGGCGATGCAAGGTCGCCGTCGTACTTCGGGATTTCGTACTCCAGAATCAGATGATCGCGAAACGTATTCCATGTCAACTCGCTGACAGTGCGATGGTCCTGATGCCGGTCGCGTCCGAAGTGAGTGAATATCAAGTCGGGGGAATACTTGCGCCCAAGTAGTTCGAAGCATTCCTTGATTTCCTGCCCTTGGTACGGAAAGAAGCTTTCGCGAAATTCACGCACATTCACCGTACTGTGGGATGCGTCCTGCAGAAATAGCTTGGCGCTCCGCTCCGCCTCCATAGCGCGCTTGTTCCCGCCGCTGAAAACCACCCAGTATACTTCAACGTTCCTGTGGCTCTCGGTAAGACGCAGCAGCGAGCCGCCGCATCCGATCTCGATATCGTCGCAATGCGCGCCAAGACATAGAATCCGAAACCGCTCCCAGCCAACACGGTTCAAATTCAGGGCCAGCATTCGCCTAAGTCCTCCATCGTTACCGACTCACGCCGCCGATAGATACAATCTTCACGAAACCACTTCGAGTTTCGGAATGGCGACCACGTGACGGCCTCCCCATTCCCGAATATAGGACGTTTGTTTGACTATCTCCGCTCTCAGATTCCACGGCATTATGAACAGATAGTCGGGACGCGTCTGCGCGATACGGTCGGGATGGAATATCGGTATATGCGTCCCGGGCAGAAACTTTCCCTGCTTGTGCGGACTGCGATCGACCATATAGTCAATAAAATCCGAACGGATTCCGCAGTAGTTCAGCAACGTATTGCCTTTGCCGGGCGCTCCGTAGCCGACTACATGCCTGCCCGCACGCCGCGCTTCGATCAAAAACGCCAGCAGATTGCGTTTCGTCTGCCGTACCTGCGGGTCGAAGGATAAATAGCGCTCTATTTGCGTGAAGCCCGCCTGTTCCTCGCGTGCGCGCAAATGCTCGACCCGCGCCTCGACCGGCATGGACCGGTTTTCGGCGTGCCGTGCGTAGATACGCAACGAGCCTCCGTGAGTCGGCAGTTCCTCGACGTCGAAAATCGTCAGACCGGCGGCGCCGAATATCTTCTCAACGGTGATGAATGAAAAGTACGAAAAGTGTTCGTGATAAATCGTGTCAAACTGATTTTCATCCATCAAACGCATCAGATGAGGGAACTCCAGCGTCGCGACTCCGTGCGTGTCGAGAACGATTTTCACCCCCGCTACGAAATCGTTCAGATCCGGCACCTGGGCGAGTACATTGTTGCCCGCCACAAGGTCGGCGCGAATCCCCTGAGCCACCAGTTCCCGCGCGAGTTCGGCGCCGAAAAATCTGACCAGCGTTTTCACCCCGTTTTGCTCAGCGACGGCTGCGACATTGGCGGCCGGCTCGATTCCAAGCACCGGGATGCCCTTCGCGACGAAATACTGAAGTAGATATCCGTCGTTACTGGCGAGCTCGATCACCAGGTTTTTCGAATCGAGGCGAAAGCGATTCTGCATCAGGTCCGTATACGCACGCGCGTGGGCGAGCCAGCTATCGGAGTAGGATGAAAAGTATGCATATTCGCTGAAGATGTTCTCGGGACCTACGTATTCGCGAAGCTGTACCAGGAAACATCGGGCGCACACGTAAACCCGCAGCGGATAAAAGGACTCCATCTGATCGAGCTGGTCCGCGCGCAGGAAACTCTCGCACAGGGGCGACATGCCCAGGTCTACAAACAGGTGACTTAGAGACGCGCCGCAGAATCGGCATTGCGCCTGCGTCTCTTGCGCAATGTGTGCGGTCGGCTTGTCGCCACTTTCGCGTAGCAACCGTCCGGGTTCCGATTTCGATACCATCGCGCCACCCTTAACCCGTTTCGTCAACGCCTTGTCCTTGGCCTTGTCCTCAAGGTTTGCGAAACCAGCGAATGAA
>JBJKQX010000415.1:0-3042 GCA_046704965.1 Binataceae bacterium (SeqCode) | reverse complement strand
CGGCAGTCCGCCGGCGAGTCGTCCCTGAAGCAGCGAAGCACTCGCGAAGACCCCCATCGTCAGGCTCTTGGCCATCGCAACAGTGGTGGTTTTGTCGGCAGCCACGCCCTGATTTGCGAACGTGACGGCTTCGGGCATCGCCAGATTGTACGGAAGCTGTATGGCTCGCAGATGGTGCCCGTCGCCAGCGACTTCGCGCGCCACATGCACGAATTCGTCGAGCGCCAACCATCCCCGCTCGGTCGGTGCGGCGCGCAGCCCATTCCAGGTCGCAATCCCGTACATCGCAATCCGCCCGTCTGAAACGGCACGCTCCAGAAACTCGAAGGCGCGCGCGATTCGGGACAGGAATTCAGCGCGGTCGACTTCGACCAACTGGGTTTCGGGATTGTGCAAGTAGTAGATATCGATGGTTTCGAGACCGAGATTTTCCCGGCTCATTTCCATCATTCGCTCAAGGTACCGCGGCGCGATGCAATGCGAGCTTTCGACCAGATCGCCCGGACTTATCAACCCGGTCCTCACGAAGTGCTCGTCGAACCACTCGGGCGGGTCGGGCGGCAATTGCCCGTCGAACGTGATGTAGCCGCCCTTGGTTGCGACCACAATTTCTTCGCGCTTGATCTCGCCCGCAGCTGTCATTTGGGCCAGGACCTTTCCGATGGTCCGTTCGCTGCGCTGAAAGCGATAGTTCACCGCCGTGTCGATTACATTTATTCCGCCTCCCAGCGCACGACGGATAGCCTCGGCGTAGGCGTGGTCGGTCGCGTCGTCGGGGTCGCCCAGATACGTGCCCAGAGCGACCGATGACATCGAAAGTCCCAGCGCTTTGCGGAAATTCCCACTGAGGTCGGCGAAACGCTTGGCGTACGCGGTGGTACTTTCTGAAGTCGCGCGATTTTTCAGCATTACAGATTCTTTCCCTTTGCTCTTGGCCAGTGGCGGGTACGCCCCAAGCCGTCAGTCAAAACTTTTGGGGCTTATCGCAGGCTCGTAAAGAACCTGGACAACATTGCCGTCCGGGTCGCGGATATAGAACGACATCGAGCCGTCGCGATGATGGCGCAAGGGGTGAGCGATTTCGAGATGATGGCGCTGCGCCCATTCCCATGCCGCTTCAACTTCCGCAATGGTCGGAACAATGAAGCCCAGATGATCGAGTGCCTGAGCTTCGCCGCTCCCGACCGCGCCACGATGCAATGCCAGATTGTCGCATCCCGACGACAGGTAAACGTTGTCGGCGTCGGGCTGCCAAACGACCTTCATGCCGAACACGCGATGGTAAAAGTCCTTTGCCCGCTCGACGTCCGAAACCTCGAGCGCAAGGTGGCGAAGTCCGCGATGGCTGATCATAACAGGTATTCCATGCGCATCGGACCGCCGGTCGTTCGACTTCGTCCGGCATTGGCCCGATTGAATCCTTGCATGCGCGATCAATCCATAGTCTCAAAGCCTGAGCTCTCAATAAAGCGTCGCATCGGGAAACTCTTCCGGTGAGCCAATTGTCCCACCGTCGACACACCCGGGCGCAGGAGTGGAAAGTTATCCGCGATTGCCGTCGTGGAAGGCCGCCGCAAAGCCGCAGACATCCGGATTTAACCTTCGAAATTGGGGTGCTTTTGCGGCGTTGACATACCCGGAGGACCCCGCTTAAAGTAAAACGCCTTCCCAAAAAGGGCGAGAGCGATACGCGGATACAGGAAGAGACACGGGTTCAGGATGGTCGTAAGGCGGGAAAAAGCCAACTATGTTATCCAGTCCGTCGCACATGCGCTCGACGTGCTGGAGCAGTTCTTCAGCGACGTCGACGAGCTCGGCGTGACCGAGTTGTCGAAACGTCTCAAGTTACACAAAAACAACGTCTTCAGGTTGCTCGCGACGCTCGAAGCCCGTGGCTATATCGAACAAAACAGGGCGACCGAGAACTACCGGCTCGGCATCAAGTGCCTCCATCTCGGACGTCGCTACGTGGAGCAGATGGGATTGGTGCGTCAGGCGCGGCCGATTCTGAATGACCTTGCCCAGCGATGCCGCGAGAGCGTGTTCGTTGCGGTGCATCGACGCGACGGCGCGGTACCGGTGGAGGCTGTCGAACCCGAGGAACGCGCGGTGCGCGTGACGTCTCCGGTGGGTATTTCGTTGCCTCTGCACTGTACGGCAGCCGGCAAGATTCATCTGGCGTTCGATATTGACGAGCAGGTGCGCCTGTCGCTTCCGGAGATGTTGCCGCGATTCACCGAGCGCACGATCGTCGATCGCGGTCAGTTGCTGGTGCAATTGGAGTCCGTGGCCCGCAGCGCTTACGCCATCGACATCGGTGAATTCCTCGACGAGGTGTCCTCGGTGGCGGTTCCGATTCGGGATTACGCGCGTTCGGTGGTCGGGTCGCTCGGACTGGTTGGTCCTGCTTACCGGTTGCCCGAAGAAAGGATTACGGACGAGCTTGTGCCGATGGTGATGGAGGCCGGGCGCGAACTAAGCCAACGTCTCGGTTACAATGAATAAGCGCGATGGGATAACATTAGGAACTCCTGAAAAGCGGTTTGACTGTCATTAGAATGACTGTTAGTTTTACCGCGGCTTGCGGTTCTTATCCCCGAACCATTACTTATGTTTTTAATCGGTGGCATGGCATCGTCGGTTGAGATGCCAGGAGAGTGACTGTCGTGAAAATTCTGGTTCCCGTCAAGAGAGTTCCCGACCCCGCAACAACGATTCGCGTGCTTCCAGACGGCTCCGGAATCGCAACTGACAACGTCAAATGGGTTATTAATCCGTTCGACGAAATCGCGATCGAGGAAGCACTTCGCATCAAAGAAAAACAAGGCTCCGGCGACGTTGTATTGGTCGCAGTGGGCCAACAGAGCTGGCAGGAGCAGCTGCGAACCGGTCTCGCGATGGGTGCCGACCGTGCGGTTCTCGTGAGCACCGACGCGGCGCTTGACACGCTGGCTATCGCACGGGTGCTGGCCAAGGTTGCGACCGACCAGGAAGCCGACCTTGTGATTCTGGGCAAACAGGCGATCGACGACGATTCGAATC
>JBJKQX010000414.1:0-9323 GCA_046704965.1 Binataceae bacterium (SeqCode) | reverse complement strand
ATAAAGTGCCGCCGTGTCCATCCCTCCGTGTGTTTCGCTACCCGCATACTTGAACTCCTTTTGCCGTCAACGGGTTAAAGTGGGCCTATGACTAAATGACGCACGGACGGCGCAAATTCATCAAATTTAATTTAAATTTAAACAAGAAAAATTGATGGCGGGCGCCAAGGTAAGAAAAAACCGCCGGCCTGGAGACCAGACCGGCGGTTTTGTTTTACTTGCAGTAACGGAATTCGCCTCAGCGAAATCCGCTCGTGCGACTTAACGGCCCAGACGTCGCAGCGCGTCCATCGAACAATAGGCCCCGAACAGCTCAGGGTCATTCAGATGGATGTTGTAGTCGCCGTAGATGTGCGGCGTAAGCTGCAGTCGCGACATTCTGCGGCTCTGGATGTCGTAGGCATGGACGTGCGTCCACCACCAGAACTTGTCCGGCGTCCATTGGTTGGTGGGCCAGTCGACCGAATTATCGGCCTTGTCATACCAGGCGAAGCCGCCTTCCCACTGCAACCATTCCTTGCCCGAACGGTCGTACACGTTGGTAACCAGCGGCTGCAGAGTGCGCGCGTCGAACCACGTACGCTTCTTGCTAACGGGAGAGCGCGGGTACTTGACCGGCTCGTAGTCGACCACGATTGCCTCGGGAACCAGCTCCATCCAGGTGCGGAAGTACTTGTCTCCGGATTCTCCTCCGCAGGTCTTATACAGCCATCCCGGGTTGCGGTAGATCGGGCATTGCAGACCGTTCAGGAACGGCCCGCGGCCTACAACCTTGAAATTGCCCCAGGTGAGCAGAGGATCGCCGACGTGCCACGCACAGCTCGTGAAATACACTTCACCTGGCAGCTGTGGCTCGAAACGTTGGTTGGTCGGGAAGCTGCGCACCCTCTTCAGCAGCGGCGTGTATCCGTAGAACAGGGGAAACTTACGCTGGTCGTAGGGCCAGATCTGCAGAAATGCGGTTCCGCGCTGATCCTCGGGCGCGGTGATCAGGTCGGGCACGTACCGCAACTGGTCTTCGTGCCCTGGCTGATACGGCTTGGGATCCATGACGAGCCGACCGACCGTCTGCCATTCCATGAACGCGAACTGGTAGGTGTACTGGGTTTCACCCTCGGGGCTGGTGTCCCATTCCTTGATCGGATGCAGGGCGGAGTCGTGCTTACCCCAGCTAAGCGCCATCCCGGCGACCGTCTCCAGACCGGTTTTCGGCTCGGGGAACGGATTGCCGCCGATCCATGGCTTGCCCTCCTTGGTCCACACGTTGCCGTGAGGGCCAAGGACATGCACACCCTTGTTCTTCATCGTCGCTTCGATGTAGACGGGCGGGTTGAGACGGTTGATATCCTTGGTGGAGGGAACCAGATCCACCACTCGCTTGTCGGTCTTGATCTGGTTGTAAGCGATCGGATCAAGCAGATCCTTAACGATATCGACGTTGTCGGCGTTGAGTTCCTCTCCGGCCTTCAACTTACCCTTGGTGTAAGCCTCCAGCGACAGCAATTCCGGCGGATACGCCGCTTCGCAACTGCCGGTGTCACATATGACGTCCCACAAAGGGGCCAGTACACCCGCAGCGGCTGCGCCTCGTGCGGTCTGTTCCAGAAAGTGCCGCCGAGTCCATCCATTGGTGTATTTTGATATCCGCATTAAATTTCTCTCCCTTGCAACTTTCGCCCCTCAGTGATGAGAGCGACACTGCGTACTCGTAGCGATTCTTATGCGGCGAATCAGTTTCTTAAACGAAAGTTTATCGAACTCTAGCACAGACGCAATCCGTACCGCTACCCATCGAAACCAATTCAGGACCCGTCTATCCTTTGGTGCGTTTCCGGTCGAAATAGGTGGTAAAGAGCGAGAAAGTCGTTCATTGCCCGCAACATCAGTCGCGTCGCGTTTGCATGAGTCTCTTTTTGAAACAGCAAACCGCCAAGCGTTCGCAACCGGAAACTTGAGAAACAACCCGAATCAAATGGAAGGGTCGGTTGGCGACGGAGATGCGTAAGGTAGGGCGCGGACCAAGGAGTCCGCTGCCCTACCTTTTCTGCTTTCTCTGCTCATCCCGTTCCGCGCGAGCGGCGCGTTCCAGGATGCTCGTGCTTCACGCGTGCCTAGAACTTATAGATGGCACGGAACACGAGTTCGTCGGAGTACCTGTCGGGACCGAAGGTAGACCCCGAGTTACCGGTCGCGAAGTTCCAGAAGACGTTGTACTCCTGCGACGAAGTCGGCTTATAGTCGACACCCGGCTGCTCGAAGAACGACCAGTTGTTGTTGGCCTCGGTCTCGAAAACGTTGGCCAGTGACCATCGCGCGAGTGGCAACGGCTGACCGACGCTCAGCAGGATGGTGTTGGTCATCTTGTGGCCAGCGGCCCGCTGATAAGCGTTTCCAAACACCGAGGTCAAGCTGCGATAGTTGTACTCGAGCAGGATGAACATCGAAGGATAGGTATCCGACCAGCGGAGATCCCTGTCGATGTCGGCCGCCATGTTCAACTCGCCACGGGCGATTCTCCCACTTGGAACGCCAGAGTAGTTGACATCCTTGTGCGGCGTGTAGGTACCCGACACGCGCACGATGTCGCCGTTGATCAGAATCGAGCCCGGGAAAGTGTAGACGGGCTGGATCATGTACGACGCCATGCCGCCGAAGATGTTCTCACGCGGGAACTCTCGCGAAAGAACGAAGTCGTAGTGTCCGCCCGGCAGACCGAAATCCGCACCAGGGAGACCGGTCCCCCAGTTGCGTTGTAGACCAACGGGCACGGTCAGACCCCAGTTCTCCGGATGGCTGTAGAAGTTGATGCTCCAGTCGATACCGATGGTATGCCACTCCAGAACCGCGCCGTAGCCTGGATCCTTCAACGCGCTGGTGACGCCCGGACCAGGAATGATTTTAACATACGCCGGGGTGGTGTTGTACGCGCTTCCGGGGGGAAGATAAACGGAAGGCTGCCACTGAGAGACCCAGGCCGTCGCACGAACACGCTCGATATGGTAGCGGTCGAAGAAGCCGCCCATGTCATAGCTCAGACGGGCCGCCCATTCGCCGATACGCGCATCCGAGAACTCCATGCCAGACCAGTTAAACAGGCTGTGACGGGTGAGGTTGAGAGAGTCGACCTGGTCAAGGGTCTGGAAACCCAGCTCCTGTCCGTAGACGATCTGCTGTTTACCAAGACGTAGCCACCAGCGGCCTTTTCTCAGGTCGGTGTAGGCCGATGCGGCGTCCATTTCCCACTCATTCTGGGCTGCGGTCGCGGACCATCCGTTACCGGGATACTTCTGACCGTAATCCATCTCGCTGATCTTCGGCATATTGCCGTCAACGTACGGAGCGATGTTGGTCCATACGCGAGCGTGGATGAAGAAGTCCCAGTTGTCGAGTCCGACTCTGTTCGCGATATCGGAATCGACGCGCCCATTGAGCAGTCCGTCATAACGGAAAGCCGCCAGGTTGAAGGTGTTGCCGTTGGTCGACGCAGAGCATCCCGCCGCACTGGTAGAGTGATCGGGACACTGGACACCCGAGGACGAGTTGTTGTTGTAAGGGTTATTCTTGCCTGCAGTAGACAGTGCCCAGTCAGTTTCCACCGCGTTCTGCAAGTCAATGTGGACGTGATGAAAATCTATACTTTCCTGGGCGAATGCCGGCGCCGCAGCCACAAAAATCAGCGCCGCTGCTGCCGCAGCCGTAAAGGCTCGAACTAAGAAAGTGCCACGCATTTTAACCGCCTTCTCCTACTTTCCAGTCCTGAGAGGTTTAGAGGCCTGCCGTTTAGCGCTGGCCTGGTTTCCGTTTTTCTTCCGACTGTCAGAACGCCAAGGGAAAAGACCCACCCCGACATGCCGGACAGCCCCAATCATCCGTTGTCTTAACTCCCCCGCGATCGTCCTCAGCGCATCACCTCCCTTTCGCCCCAAAACGGCCGTTACCTTTTCTCAATGCCTCATCAACTTCACCCTGCCGAGGAACTTGGGTTTGATAAATACCACCTCGACCGGGATGACTACCAGTGCCAGTATCGCGTTGAAAGCCATTACCAACGCGAGCATCAAGCCCATATCAGCAAGAAACTTGAGCCCCGATAGGAAATACCACGGTAGCACGCCGACTACCATCGTAAAGGCCACAAAAAATGTGGCTTCACCTGTCGTAAATACGGAACGGACCACCGCTGCATACACATCGCCGTCGCCTGCAACCTGATATTCGTCGCACATGCGGCTCACCAGATAGATGCCGTAATCGATACCGACACCGAGACCAACCGCGATAACGGGCAATGTATTAACGTCGAGTCCCACGCCCCGCAAGTACATAACTGTGTCCGTGGCGAATTGCGCGAGTAACAGGGGCACTACCAACACCAGCCCCGCCGTAAACGAACGATAGGTTGCGGCCGCCATCAGAAAGATCGCCGCAAGTAGATACAGCAATATTCGCAGGTTGGCACGCTCAACCACCTGGTCCATCGCGTACTGCATCGCGACCGCGCCACCGGCAAGGCGAATCCGGAAGTCATTCGATGGTTTCGCTTCAATAGGCTCAAGCGCCTTGTGGACGGCTTTCATTGCTTTCGAGACGGTGGAGCTTCGCAGATCCTTGTACCAGAGTATTACGTCGCCGCTACCCAGACCGGGTCTGATGAGACGCGCGAAATCGGTCAGACTGTGGCCCGTTAGTGTCCAGAACAAATCTCCCGCGACGTTGCGTTCCCTCAGATCGATTGGCAACCACTTCGGATTACCGCCGTGCAGGAGTCGGTTGGTCACGGGTAGATAGTCCGCGTTCGAAAGCGTGGCCGCGGCCCCGTTCTCGCGCTCGATGTTCTGCTGGAACTGGCGCATCGAGTCGAAGACCGACGGATACTTCATCGCGTGCTGCTTTTTTCCTTCCCAGACCACGTTGAGGGTAACCGTACCGGCCAGGTTGGCATTGATCATGTGATCGGCAACGTTGAATTCGTTGGTGGGCCACAGTAGCGGGCTTCCCACCTCCACGTTCCCGACCTTGCGCTGATGCGCGAAAAATACCAGGACCACGGCGAGTGGCACGATGACCGCGACGGTACCCAGGCGCCATCCCGGCTTGATCAACTGCGCGAGACCCTCTTGCAGCGGCTCGATGATGTGAGTGCTGACGGAGCCGATTTCACGCGTGATGAAAACCTTGACGTCTTTCGGCGGCGGCAGAATCGCAAGCAGCACGGGCGTCATCAGAACCACGGTCGGGACGATAAGCACCGACCATGTGCCGCAGAAAAGACCCAGCTTTTGAATGATGGGTATCGGCACCATCATCAGCATGAACAGGCCGACGACATCGCTCAGGATACCCAGGACCGCAGGCGGGAACATCGCACGCAGCGCCTGTCCGGCGGACTTCACCTGATCGCCCAGCTCGTAGAGCACTTCGTAATAGCGCCGCGTCATCTGGATCGAATGGCTCAGCGCGCGCGCCATCAAGAGTACGGGCACGACCAGGGTCAGAGGCTCCAGATTCAGCCCCATCCAGCCGCCTGCGCCGACGCCCCAGATAGTGGACAGAGCGGCCACTATCAACGGGGTACCAGCACCGGCCAGACTGCGCATGTAGTCGATGTGGGCAAGCGCTATAAGAATGAAAGACAGGAGGAAAATCCAGAGCGCCTGCGAGCCGTAATGGTATACCCATCCGACCATCATCACGCGGCCGGCCGGATAAAACTCCAGGTTGGGGTCCTCGCGCTGGTATTTCTGTATGAGCTTATGGACCCGATTGAAGAGCAGTTGGTAGTTGATGTTGTTGTCGAAGAACGAGGCTTGAATAAGGGTGCTCTTCTGATCGGGCGAAACCAGAATACCCATGACGCCCTGCGCGATGAGGGCCTTGTTACGCACCGCAAGAGCGCCTTGCTCCGTAGTCGGAGGTTCGTCGGGCATGACCGCGAACGACTCCACGCCATTCGGCGTGGCGCTGGTCACACGCACCTTGCTGGACGCAATAGATATCAGAGTGAGGTGATCGATACCGGGAAGAAGGTCGAGGTCGCGCGTCATCCGGTAGACGACGCCGAGCACCTCGGGCGTAAAGATAGTCCCCTTCTTGGCACGGACCAGGATCTGAACGTTCAGCGGAGCAGAGAAGTCTTCATATTGCTTGAAGACATCAATGATCTTGCTGTGTTGGGGGAGAAGGTCCTTAAACTCCGTATGGACCTTCATCCTCATTGCGCCCACTATCGCGAGCGCGGTTATTACGGCGCAAAGGACAATGTAACTCCAGCGGTGCCGAATCAGAAAATCGGCCGCTCTCTGCCCTCTACTTTCCATCCTTCAAATTGACCTCCCAGATACGGGACGGACCTGCCACCATAACGCCCTGGCCGTTGGAAGAAAGCGCCGACGAGAGCCAGGGAGCATACAGCCCTTCGGCGTGAAGGGGTTGCCAATCGATTTTGTCGGTGCCGGCCTGCCGCGAACCAACCACGATGATCGCGTTGTTGCCCACGCCGACGAGCGTGCCGCCCTGCGTGCAGGTCAGCCCGTAGACATCCGGATCGCCCGGTATACGCGAGCTTTGCCAGCCCGCCAGAAGACCGTTCTTCTTCCCCGCCGCGGAGGATTTCTGATCCGCTTTAGGCGCGGTTTTGGCCTCGGGCGCAAGCACCTTGCTGACGACCAAACCACGCTGCCCGGCCGCAACCAGCATCCCGTTGCTATAGGTGACACCGAAGAGCGACGGCGTAGCGGTCTCACCCTCCTGCGCCGCCATCGAATTCTTGCTGGGTTTTTTCCCGAGTTGGACCTGGTCAGTTATCTGGCCGTTCTCGAGTTCGAGGACGCTCTCGTTCTCGCCAACTATCACCCCGGTCTTTTTGCTCAGGAAGAGCGCGGAGTACAGATGCATCTCCTCACCTTCCGCCGCCTTGACCTTGACCTTCTGCCACTCATGCGTGCCGGCTCCCCGGTACAGCACGGTGCCGAACGAGCCCGCCGCCACGAAGTCGCCATCGCTGTTCCCCGCAACGGTCATCAACCGGTTGGTAACTCCGGATTTCTCCACCGACCACTGATCGGAGTTGGGCTTGACCACCAGGATGAGGCCGTTCTGTCCAACCGCCACGCCTTCACCCGACGAAGCAAAGTCCATGGACAGTATGGCGTTTCGGGGCGAGCTGTATGCCATCTTCCACTCGGTGTCGGATTTCCGCTTGAGGAAAAGCCCAAAATTGGTGGCGGCCCACAGTTCGTCTCCCCGGCGCGCGATCGCAAAGACATCGTCGTGCGCGGTCCCTGCCCAAATGACAGTGGCCTTTGGTTGACTTGGGGTGGGAGCCGCCGCCCCGGCGACAGCCGGCAGACAGCAGAGAATCAGCACAATCAGCGCGAGCTTCTTCATGGAGGAAAAACTTATTATCCCTTGAGTTGAAAATCTCAATCTGGTCCCGGACGTCGGGCGCGTGCGCCCGGGCTCGTTTGCCATATCCAAAAATATCGTCGTGCTTTTAGTAACGTGCATCGCACGAAACTTCAACGCGGTTATCGCCACTGCCAGTCGCAAATCAACACAATTCAGTCACATTGCGCGGCTAAACCAACCCTCAAACGAATTCAATCCGATTTATTGCGTAATCCTGAAACAGACGACGCCGTGGCATCCTCCGTAAGGTGGTGGTGTGCAGTCCCCAGCATTAGCTCTCTCCCCTCTCGACCTTTGGCGTTACAGCCGGCCCTACCCAATAGGCCGGTCTGACGCCACGTCGATCATCGAGCCGATGGTGTGGGCTAAATACAGGACTTTTGTCGTAGGTTCAAGCGCCGTAACTCTTCCAACGCAAGCTTCCTTCGCGTTGAGGCTCGCTTTTGAGGGCTGCTCTGCGGGAATTGTTCCATACCTTCGCTCCTCGTCACTCGCCTTGGAGCGCGCTCAGGCTTCCGATACGCTGGTCCAGTCGCCGGTTTTGCAAGCCCAGGAGAGCCCTTGACGCGATGAAGCTTAAAGCAATCGACCCAAGCCGCGCGACCACGCGCAAACTCGCAACGCTGTCGCGCGTGGTAAAGCGCAAGCAGTTTGCGCGCGAGCCGGGCCCCGGCGCAAGCCTGCGCGACTTCCTTGATTCGATGCCTGCGGTGCTCGCCGCCGCGGACCTTCGCGAACTCGCCCGCCGTATCGCCCGGGCCCGCCTGAGTGGGCGCCTGTTTCTGCTGATGAGCGGAGCGCACCCTATCAAGGTCGGCCTGAGCCCTATCCTGTGCGGGATGCTGCGCGACGGAATTATCGGTGCGATAGCGACCAACGGCGCGGCGGTGATTCACGACTTCGAACTCGCTCTGGCGGGACGCACCTCGGAGGACGTGGGCGAGGGTCTGGCCGACGGAAGCTTCGGAATGGCCGAGGAAACCGGGGAATTCATCAACCGGGCGGCTGCGATGGCCGCGTCGGAAGGCAAAGGACTGGGTGAGGTCATAGGTCGCGAGATTCTCAACGCCGGGCTCAAATACCGCGACGCGAGCGTATTCGCGACCGCCTACAAGGCGGGGGCTCCGGCGACTGTCCACGTCACGATCGGAGCCGACATCGTTCACATGCATCCCGCGGCTGACGGCGCCGCAATAGGCAAGGCGACGATGGCCGACTTTCATCGGCTGACGTCCGTGGTGGGCGAGCTTTCGGGCGGCGTGGCCGTAAATCTCGGGTCGGCGGTGGTGATGCCCGAGGTATTTCTGAAGGCGGTCAACCTGGCACGTAATCTTGGGCGACCCGTAAAGAATTTCACCGCCGCGGACATGGACTTCGTGCGCCATTACCGGCCGCGGCGCAACGTGGTCGAGCGCCCCACCGAAACCGAGGGTCAGCGTATCCTGCTCACCGGCCATCACGAGGTGATGTTTCCGCTACTCGCGGCCGCGGTGCGCGAGGAGATCGCGCGCAAGGCAAAAGAGGTGAAACGGGTGAGAAAACGTCGATGACGACAGTGCGCGCAGGGCGAAGCCGCCCGGTCATCGCGATGCTCACCGATTTCGGTTATCGCGATCACTACGTCGGCACGATGAAGGGTGTGATCGCCTCGATCGCCCCCGAAGCGCGCGTTATCGACATCACTCACGGCATTGCGCCCCAGTCGGTTCTGGCGGGTGCGATCGCGCTTAGAGAGTGCTGGCGGCATTTCCCCAGGCGCACCATCTTTCTTGCCGTGGTTGACCCGGGAGTGGGCACTGCGAGGCTTCCGATCGCGGTCGAAACGCGCGCCGGCGCCCGTTTCGTGGCGCCCGACAACGGTCTTGTCTGGCCGGCCGTCGAGCAGGCGGGGCTGAAACGCGCCGTCGAACTGCGCT
>JBJKQX010000413.1:0-3772 GCA_046704965.1 Binataceae bacterium (SeqCode) | reverse complement strand
GGCGATGTCAAGATAACCCGGATCGTGGAGAGTGAGGCGGCATGGCCAGGAGAATGGCTGCTTCCGCACGCCACGCCTGAGAACATTAACAAGGAAGCCGACTGGCAGTGCCAGATATTCACGAACGAGGAAGGAAAGCTCAACTTGGCAATCCAGGCTTTCCTTATCGAGTCCCAAGGCAAGCGAATTGTCGTCGATACATGCATCGGCAATGACAAGAAACGCGCCAATCCAGCGTGGAACGAACTTCGCGGCCCGTTCCTCAACGACTTCATCCAGAATGGATGCAAGCTGGAATCGGTCGATCACGTGATCTGCACCCATCTGCACGTCGACCACGTCGGATGGAACACGGTGCTCAAGGACCACAAGTGGGTCCCGACGTTTCCCAATGCGCGCTATCTCGTCGAGCGCACCGAGTGGGATTACTGGTCACGCTATGACAAGGACGACATGCGCGATCCGGTCGAGGATTCGGTGCGTCCGATAGTCGAGAAAGAAATGGCCGAAATGATCGACCCCGACCATCGCGTGACCGACGAGGTATGGTTCGAGCCGACTCCAGGACACACGCCCGGCCACATGAGCGTCAGGATTTCTTCGCGTGGCAAAGAGGCGGTCATCACCGGCGACCTCATGCATCATCCAGTTCAGTGCGGGCATCCCGAATGGCAGAGCAGTTTCGACTACGACGCCGACGCCGCACGCAAAACCCGGCGCGATTTTCTCGAGCGCTACGCCGACAAGGACGTGCTTGTGTTCGGAACCCACTTTGCCACGCCCTCGTGCGGCAAGGTTGTTTCCACTGCGAATTCGTTCAAGTTCGTCGCAGTTAAGTAGTGAAATAGGCGGCGCAGCAGATTGTTTGCCGGCCGGTGCGGGCTGACTTCCGGACTGCACCGGAACTGAGTGAGAGGGGAAGCAAATGGAATACGGAATTGCGCTCGGGTCGAATGTCGACGCATGGAAAACCGTAAAGCGGGCGGAAGAACTCGGCTTTACTCATGCCTGGTTTTACGACTCGCAGCTTCTCGCGCCGGATATTTTCGTCTCGATGGCGCTGGCGGCTGCGAACACCTCGAAAATCAAGCTGGGGATGGGCGTGCTGGTGCCGAGCAACCGCATCGCGCCGACATGCGCCAACGGTCTCGCCTCGCTTAACAAGCTGGCGCCGGGCCGAATCATCTTTGGCGTCGGAACGGGCTTCACGGCGCGCAACACGATGGGTCTGGGGCCGATGAAACTGTCGGACCTGCGCGAGTACCTGCGAGTTGTCAGAGGGCTGCTTGGCAACGAAGTCGTCGAATGGGAGTTCGAAGGGCAGCGCAAGAAGATTCAGTTTCTCAATCCCGAATTCGGGATGATCAACACCAAGGACAAAATCCCGCTTCATCTCTCGGCCTTCGCTCCCAAAGCGCGAAAGCTTACCGCGGAAATCGCGGACGGATGGATGACGTTCATGTTCGCGCTCGCGCGGTCAGTATTCGAGGCCGGCGAGCTTTCCAAGGCATGCACCGAGGTGGGACGCGATCCCGGCTCGCTGTACAAGACGGCGTTTACGCTCGGATGCGTTCTGAGTAAGGGCGAATCGGCGATGAGCGAGCGTGCGAAGGCTCAGGCGGGACCGCTCGCGGTGGTCTTTCTGCATGGCCTGGTCGAGGCGACGCTGGGGCTTCCGCTACCGCCCGAGATCGAGAAGCTCGCCAAGGCTTACCGCGAGCAACACGCCGGCTATAAGCCGGCGGACGCGAAGTATATCCAGATGCACAAGATGCATCTGCTCGGTGTTCGACCCGAGGAGGAGAAGTTCCTGAGCGAGGAGTTGATTCGCTCAACCACGCTGACGGGAACCGAAGACTTCGTGCGCGAGAATGTAAAGACTCTCGCCGACGCGGGTTACAACCAGCTCACTATTCAACTCGTACCCGGTCACGAATCCGCTATCGAAGACTGGGCGCGCGTTCTTCAGAAAGCCTAGGACTTACGCGGCGGCCGCGAAACTCGCCTCTTCGCGGTCGCCGTGCCACTTGTTAGCATCGACGCCATGCGAAGCGGTGACAGGTCTTTTGTTTGCCGCTACGTGACGGCGGTCTTCCTGCTCGTTGCAGCGGCTGTTTGCGTCGGCGCGCCGCGTGCCTCGGCTATCGACCTTTCGACCCTGCTTGGCGGCAAGCGCGAAGCGCGGCCTTTCAAAATCATCCACGTCGAGCAACTGGCGCGTATGATGGAGAACTCGAAAAGCCGGCCACTCATTTACGACGCCAATCTTCCTGAAGTGCGCGCCCGCTATGGCGTAATTCCCGGCGCCCGGCTTCTTTCCTCTTACAACCGTTACAACGTCAAGGCCGAACTTCCCGCGAATCACGATGCGCTCATAATTTTCTACTGCACAGACAGTCATTGAACTGCCTCCCACGAGGCCGCCCGGCGGGCGGCCAAAGCCGGCTACAAGAATCTCTACGTGATGGCTGACGGAATCGCCGGATGGGTGCAGGCGGGCAAGCTCGTACTCCATCCGAAAGACATGGCTTCGGAATCCGCGAATTAGGGAATCGAATTCCTCGCGCCGGGTGTCGTGATGCCGCCCACTGCTTTCGCTCCATGCGAGGCGCGACGGGATTTGCCCAGATGCCTTGCATTTGTCGCCCAGCCATGAAATGCCGAGGCGCGTGAACCCGATCGCATCCGAAGCTGAAACGGGCGCCGAGTCCGCCGCGCCACGTGAGTTGACGTTACGGGCCGTGGTGCTTGGTCTCGTGCTTGCGCTGGTGCTGGGAGCGGCCAACGCTTATCTGGGTCTCTACGCGGGGCTTACAGTTTCCGCCAGCATCCCTGCCGCGGTCATCTCGATGGCGGTGCTGAGGATGCTCGGGCGGGCGACGATACTCGAGAACAATGTCGTCCAGACGATGGCTTCGGCGGGCGAGGCGGTCGCGGCGGGCGCGATCTTCACCTTTCCGGCGCTGATCATTCTCGGTGATGTGGGTTCGCTTCCGTATCTCGACGTGACCGCGCTTTGCCTTGCCGGCGGCGTGATGGGCGCGCTGCTGATCGTGTTCCTGCGCAAGCCCTATATCGTGGACGAACGCCTGCCGTTCCCCGAGGGGGTTGCATGCGCCGAAGTGTTGCGCGCGGGTGAGGAAACAGCCGACGCGCGGCCGCTTCTGTTCGGCGGCGTGCTTGCAGCCTGCCTCAAGGCGGCGCAGGACATCCTGGGCGTCGCTCCGTCAAGCGTCGGCGGCTCCGGATGGATAGGAGGCGCGGCGCTTTCGGGCGGGCTTGATATTTCCGCCGCTCTGCTCGGCGTCGGCTACATCGTGGGTATCCGTATCGCGGCGCTGGTCTTTGCGGGAGGCGCGCTTGCGTGGTTCGTGGCCGTTCCGCTCATCTCGGCGCTGCATCCCCATCTCCACACGCTTTCGGCCGGCGCGGCGGCATCGCGCATCTGGAGCGAGCAGGTCCGCTATCTCGGCGTGGGCGCGATGCTGACGGGGGGAATCGTGATGCTCTGGCAGGTCAGGTCGCGTATTCGCACCGCGGTCGGCGAGAGTATTCGCGCGGTGCGCTCGAAGCACCCCGTATCGCGCGTGCGCGAGGAGACAGACGTTTCGGCGAACGTCGTCTTTGGTGGGTCGGCGGTCGCGCTGCCGGTCGTGTTCGCGGTCTGCCTGCTGATCAGCGGCAACCTCTATTTGAGCGTAGCGATTTCGATTGTGCTCGCGATAGTGGGATTCTTCGCCACCGCGGTTGCCGGGTACCTGACCGGATTAGT